>CABSZR010000001.1 GCA_902482185.1 uncultured Collinsella sp.
CGTCGGCATTGAACCACTCGATGCCCGCATGCGCGGCGGCGGCGCGCACCTCATGCGCCACGACCACCCAAAGCGCCCCGTACTCCTTGGCCGTCGGGCGCACCGTCAAGCTCAACCGCATACCCTCGTGGCCCATCACCAGGCGCGCCCCATCGCCCACGCGAGCGAGACGCTTGGAAACAAAAGCGGCGACATCCTGCTCGAGCACAGCGTCACTCATAGTCGAGATTACAACGCCACCGCGCTCGTCGATTGCCAGCGCCGATGCTCCGGCTGCGGACAATGCCTCGATCAGAATCTGCAGCTTGACATCGCTGTCCATGGCTCGCCCCGTCTCCAGCCACAACCCTTATCTGTGGCTTGGCATCTCAAGTGTTTCAAAATTAAACGATAATGTTCACCAAACACTATAGGGCCTGCGGCGCCTTCTTGCGAATATATGAATTGCCCCGCATCGCCATCCTGGCGGGGCGATAAGAGCTCTTCGGGACCTATCAACCTGCGGACAAGCCATACCCGCAAGAGCTCCTATCGCTCCACCGTGAGAATGCGCTCACCAGCAACCAGTACGCAAATAAGCTACTTCTCTACCAGATTCCCAGCACGTGCTGCATTCCTAAACTCATGCACGCAATGCCAATCCAGCAGCAAAAGCCCAATGCGATGGGCTTGCCGCCCTTTTTGACCAGCTCGACGATATCGGTATTAAAACCAATAGCCGCCATGGCCATCACAATAAAGAACTTCGACAGCTCCTTGATGGGCGCCGTGATGGACGCGGGAAGCTGAAGCACCGTGGTGATCACGCTCGCCAGCACAAAGAACAGCACAAACATGGGAAACGCACGTTAAGCGAGAACGTGCTTTTGGCGTCACCGCCGGCCTTGCGTGCCAGATGCATCTGCCAGCATGCGAGGACCAGCGTGATGGGAATAATGGCCAGCGTCCTGGTGAGCTTGACCACTGTGGCGCTCTCGAGCACATTGGCGCCGGGATGCATGCTGTCCCAGGCGCTCGCCGCAGCCGTTACCGACGAGGTGTCGTTGATGGCGGTGCCGGCAAACAGGCCAAAGCCCTCGTTGGTCAGCCCGAGCATGCCGCCGAGCGTCGGAAACACGAGCGCCGCGATAACGTTAAACAGGAAGATGACCGAAATGGCCTGGGCAATCTCGCGATCGTCGGCATCGATGACGGGCGCGGTCGCAGCGATGGCCGAACCGCCGCAAATCGACGAACCCACACCCACAAGCGTCGCGATCTTACCCGGTACGTTCATGACGCGGCAGAGCACAAAGGCGATGACAAGCGAGGTCGAGATCGTCGCCACGATAATCGGCAGCGACTGGGCGCCCTTGGACAGAATCTGGGAGAGGTTCATGCCAAAGCCAAGCAGGATAACCGCGTACTGCAAGACTTTTTTGGACGTATAGGTGACGCCGGCGGCGAGCTATTCGCGACGCTTCCTGGGAAAGACGAGCGCCAGGACCATGCCAAAGAGGATGGCAAATACCGGACCGCCGACCACCTCAATTTGTTTGCCGAGCAACGTCGCGGGAATGGCAATGATCAGGCAGAACAAGACGCCT
Source organism: uncultured Collinsella sp. (assembly GCA_902482185.1). Lineage (GTDB taxonomy): Bacteria > Actinomycetota > Coriobacteriia > Coriobacteriales > Coriobacteriaceae > Collinsella. The sequence goes on from CABSZR010000001.1 coordinate 1,587, forward strand.
TTCCAGCGCTCGCGAACGATATTTGCCAGTTGCATATGGGATTCCTTCTTTCTATTTCACGTTTGCGACGGCTTATGATACGGCAACATTGAGCACAGCCTTGCGCAAACACAGACTAAGATGCCGCAATAGTTCTCAGGCAACAGCCGAATTGCCCACCGCGGAGAGCTGATTCGCGGCATAATTAACAACTGACATATGAGTTTGATAGAACAGTTGCGAGGCGCTATGGAAGAATCGATGCACGTCGGCGAGCAGGAAACGAGCCTACAGGACCAGTCCTACCACACCATTCGACGCAAAATCGTCTACCTGGACTACAAGCCGGGCGAAAAGCTGGGCGTCAAGCAACTTTGCGACGACCTAGATATGGGGCGCACCCCTGTGCGCGAGGCTTTGGTTCGTTTGGCGCAGGAAGGCCTGGTGCGCACCGTGCCCCAGAGCGGTACCTACGTCTCGCCCATCAACCTCACCCTTGCCGAGAGTGCCTGTTACATCCGCGAGCATCTGGAAAAGCAGGTGATTGTGGAGTGCTGTGCGCGCGCCACGTCGGCCGGCATCGAGCAGCTCGACCGCGCCATCGTGCTGCAGGAAAAGGCCATGGCCGAAGAGGATCGCATCGGCTTCTTTTTGAGCGACAACCTCATGCATCACATGATTTTTAGCATCGCATGTCGCAGCACCGTGTGGTCGTGGCTCGAAGAGACCAATGCCGACCTGGAGCGCTTCCGCTGGCTGCGCGCCGCCACGCAGGTTCTCGACAATCAGGACATCGTGAACGAGCACAAGCAGATTCGCCGCGCTATCGCCGGTCGCGACCCCATCGAAGCGAGCTTTTTGGTCAGCAAGCACCTGCATATGATGTTCCGCAACCAGACCGAGGTTCTGGACCAGTTCCCCGAGTACTTCGAGACCAGCAAGCTCCGCTAACCTGCCAAATAGGGACAGGTTCATTTTGGCAGGTTTTATCTGGGCAAATGAAACAAGGCCCGGCTCCGCTGCAACGGAGCCGGGCCTTGGTCGCCAGAATGGCGGAACCAACTACTCCACGGTAACGCTCTTTGCCAGGTTGCGGGGCTGGTCGACGTCGCAGCCGCGCAGGATGGCAACCTCGCGGGCGAGCAGCTGCAGCGGGACACTCGCCGTGATGGGGCTGAACACGTCGCGGACGGCCGGCACGCGAATGATGCAGTCGGCAATCTTGTTGATTTCCTCGTCGCCCTCGGTAGCAACGACGATGACCTTGGCGCCGCGCGCCTTGCACTCCATAAGGTTCGACACGGTCTTGTCGTAGGTGGCACTCTTGGTGGCCACGGCGATGACAGGGAAGCCCGGGTCGATCAAGGCAATGGGGCCGTGCTTCATCTCGCCGGCGGCGTAGGCCTCGGCGTGCAGGTAGCTGACCTCCTTGAGCTTGAGCGCGCCCTCGTAGGAAATAGCGGCACCCATGCCACGGCCCACGAACAGTGCGGACTGCGCGTCCTTGCACAGCAGGGCGGCCTCATGCACGGCCTCGGTTTGGGTATCCAAAATCCACTGGATCTGCTCGGCCGTATCGGAAAGCTCGCGGAACATCATGCGCGTCTGCTTAGTGGTCAGACGGTACTTAACCTGCGCCAGCAGCAGAGCCAGCAGCGTCAGGCTCACAACCTGGCCGATGAAGCTCTTGGTCGAGGCGACCGCGATCTCCTTGTTGGCCTTGGTATAGATGACGCCGTCGCTCTCACGCGCCACGGGGCTGCCCACCACGTTGGTGATGCCGAAGACCTTGGCACCCTTGATGCGCGCGTCGCGAATGGCGGCAAGGGTATCGGCCGTCTCGCCCGACTGGGACACGGCCACGACGAGCGTCGTCGGCGTGATGATGGGGTTGCGATAGCGGAACTCGCTGGCCGCCTCCACCTCGGTGGGGATGCGAGCCCAGCCCTCAATGAGATTCTTGGCAATGAGGCCAGCGTGATAGCTGGTGCCGCAAGCGATCACGTAGACGCGGTCGATGTCGTTGAGTTCCTCGAGCGAAAGGCCCAGCTCGTCGATGTCGAGCTCGCCGGCCGGCGTCATACGACCAACCAGCGTGTCGCGCACAACGCGCGGCTGCTCGTGAATCTCCTTGAGCATAAAGTCGGGATAACCGCCCTTTTCTGCCATGTCCAGGTCCCAGTCGATGTGGGTGACCTTGGGCTCGATAACGTTGCCGGCCTCGTCGGTGTACTCGACGCCTGCGGGCGTGAGCTTGGCAAACTGACCGTCCTCGAGCACCACGACATCGCGGGTGGCGTCGATGAGCGCGATGACATCGGAAGCAACATAGGAGCCGGTTTCGCCCACACCGACTACGATCGGGGAATCCTTGCGGGCCACGGCGATCACGCCGGGCTCGTCAGCGCACACGGCGGCCAGACCATAGGCACCGACCACGTGGGTGCAAGCCTCGCGCACGGAGGCCATCAGGTCGTGCGTCTCGGCATAGGCCTCTTCGATCAGATGCGCGAAGACCTCGGTATCGGTCTCGCTCTTAAAGTGGTGGCCGCGACCCTCCAACTCTTCGCGCAGCTCGGCGAAGTTCTCGATGATGCCGTTGTGGACGATGGCGATACGACCGTCGCAGCTGGTGTGGGGGTGAGCGTTAACGACGGAGGGCTTGCCGTGGGTGGCCCAACGGGTGTGGCCGATACCGCAGGTAGCGTCGCTGTCGATATTGGAAAGCTCGCTCTCCAAGCCCGCGACCTTACCCACGCGGCGGATGACATCGAGGTGCGCCGCGGCGCCCTCGCCCACCTCGAGCGCGACGCCCGAGGAGTCATAGCCGCGATACTCCATACGCTTGAGGCCCGTGACCAGGATGTTCTTTGCAATATCAGAGCCGGTGTAGCCGACAATTCCGCACATAGGATAAATCCCTTCGTCCGCTTGACTGCAAAACGTCCACGCACAGGGGGCGCTGAGACGCATAACGTTCGAGTATTGTACTCACGCAAACGCAAGCTGATATACCAGAGGTGGTATCTCAACTTAGATACCACTCGATGCACACACGTCCAGCCGGTCCAAACCACCACAAAGGTACCTGCCCCCTTCGTGGTGGTCGCGCTGGCAACGGCGTTTCCCCAGATAAACCTGCCAAAATAAACCTGTCCCTTTTTGGTAGGTTTGGGATGCTACAATCTGGCTTGTACTTGAAACGCATCAAAGGGGCCGCTATGGCAAAGGTAAAAATCAGCGACGTCGCGCGCGAGGCCGGGGTTTCGTTGGGCACGGTTTCCAACGCGCTCAACCACCCCGAAAAGCTGCGCCCCGAGACCCTCAAGCTCATCAACGAGACCATCAATCGCCTTGGCTACCTGCCCAACCAAAGCGCCCGTCAGCTCGCGGGCGGCGCCACCAAGTCCTTTGGCCTGGTGCTCCCCCGTCTCGATCACGGCTTTTCGCTCCAAATCGCCAGCGGCGCCCACAACGAGGCCCGCAAGCACGGCTACGACTTGCTCATCGCCAACGCCGATAACGACGATATTCTCGAGGATCATTACCTGCGCTACTTTATGGGCACCCAGATGTCCGGCGTCATGGTTCAGCCCATGGCATCCCCCGACTGGCACCCCGCCATGACCAAGATGCCCGTGCCGATCGTCCATCTGGACATCCATTGCTCCGAGCCCGGCTACTACGTAGCGGCCGACAATGAGGCCCAGGGTCGCATCATTGCCGAACTTGCCATCGCCCGCGGCGCGCACCATATTGTCGTCGTCGGCCGAGCAGCATTTATGCAACTCACCCTGCGCGTCCTTGGCATTCATAAGGCGCTCGCCCTGCACCCCGATATCAAGATCGAAGTCATCGACGCCGGCGAATGGAATACCGCTGCCGACGGCTACGGCATCGGTGCCCAAATCGCCGAGCGCCCCGCGGACGAACGTCCCGATTTTGTCGTCGGCCTGACCGATGTGTTGGCCTCGGGCGTCGTTTCGGCACTGGTCGACAAGGGCATCTCTGTCCCCGGGCAAGTACGCGTAGCAGGCTGCGATGGCAACCCGCTCGCTTGGAGCGGATCGGTCCCGCTCACTACGGTAGCGCCCCCGGGCTACGAGATTGGCCGCAAGGGTGTCCAACTGCTGATGGAGCAAATCGAGAACAAGGCCCCGGCAAAGATCAAGCATATCCGTGTCGGCTCCGCAGCGCGTACCGTCACCGCAGTCGCCGCCGAGGATATCAACCGCCAAGAACTGGTACGTCCGTTCCTACTGGAACGCGCCAGCACCCAGGCAAGCAGCCAGACCGACGCCACGGCCATCAACCTCGGTGCGTATCTATAGCACGCCCGCGAGTATGCTAAGTCGCCGCTTAAGCAAAAGGGGCCCGACCATTGCCGGACCCCTTTTGCTTAAGCGCAAACGTGAGCAATCGCTCGTTTCAACGCCGCAATTTTCTAACGCACAGTCTTGATTGCCGCCGCCAGGTCGAACAGCGTATCGAGCACGGCCTCGCAGCCATCCACCACGTCCTGCGGCAGCGGCACGATATCGGGGACGGCGAAGACATGGCATCCGGCCGTGATGCCCGAGACGCAGCCGTTGCGCGAATCCTCGACCACGGCACATTCCTCGGGAGCAAAGCCCGCGCGCTCGCAGGCGAGCAGATACATCTCGGGGTCGGGCTTGCCGTGCACGACGTCCTCGCCACACGTTACCGTTTCAAACTTGCCAAAAAGACCGACCATCTTAAGGTTGCGCTCGGCCGTAACGAGGCGCGACGACGTCGCTAGACCCACGTGATAGCCCGCAGCCAGCAGCTCGTCTAGGCACTCGGCGGCACCGGCCTTAAGTTCCAGTTCGGTCTTGACCATCTCGTCGCGAATCTCCTTGTGGCGGACATAGACTGCCTCGGTGGTTTCGTGGCTGCCGTAATGCTTGTCGAGGATGTCCATAACATCGGGTAGCGTGCGGCCGATAAACTGATGGATCAGCGCTTCATCAATCGCGAGCCCCAGCTCAGCGGCGCCTGCCTTCCAGGCCTTAATCCCCAAACGCTCGGTATCGACCAGCGTTCCATCCATGTCAAAAATAACAGCCTTGATCATATCGGTCCCCCATCGACTCTCGCTGTCGCATTGCCGCAACTCTACCGCATTTGGCAACTTGTATATAACGTATATACCATATTGCACTTTCGTTACACAGATAGAAGTCTTATGGCAAGTAACGCATTAGGATTATAGTTTTCGATCGAGTACTCAACGATAAGGAACGTTTCATGATTTTAGACACCACGGCACCCGCAGAGGAGCTTCAAGACAAGCTATCGGCGCTCGAACAGCTGCTTTTGGCATACGGGCGCGTGGCCATCGGGTTTTCCGGCGGCGTTGACAGCAGCTTTTTGGCCGCCGTGTGCGCCCGCATCATGCCTACCAATACCCTCCTCATCCATCTCACCACGCCGCTCATCGGCACGCCCGAACAGACTTCGTTTGAGCAGTCCGTTGATGGACAGGCCAATGAGGGGCCGCATTTTAAGCTCCCCGTGCTCAATCTTTCGGTGGATCAGCTGCAGCTCCCCCAAGTAGCCTGCAACGATGCTAATCGCTGCTACCACTGCAAGCACGCCGGCTTTACCGCCATCGTCAACCACGCCAAGTCGCTCGGCTTTCCCACCGTCATCGATGGCAGCAATGCAAGCGATCGCGGTGACTACCGCCCCGGCATGCGTGCGGCAGAAGAGCTCGGCGTACGCTCACCCCTTATGGAGGTCGGCTTTACCAAGGACGAAGAGCGCGAGCTGCTGCGCGCATGGGGCTATCCCGTTTGGAACCTGCCGGCGGGAGCATGTCTTGCCACCCGCGTCCCCACGGGCGAGGAGCTTACGCGCGAGAAGGTCGATTTGATCCGCACCTGCGAGGACTACCTGCACGATCTTGACCTGGCACAGGTACGCGCGCGCTTGGTCGGCGGCTGCATGCATATCGAGGCCGCACCCGCAGATGTCGCCAAGATTGCCGCGCTCGGCGGCACCGCCGTCGATGCCGAGGGCAAGACCCCGCTGCCCGCCGCCATCGAGTCCGCACTGCGCGGGCTGGGCTGCGACCATATCTCCCCCGAGGTCACCCCCTACATTCACGGCAACATGAACCTTTAGGTTACGCCGTTTTACAAACGGCGTAACTGCTCGGCGCTGCGCGGGCTCCGGACACGGCAATCTGACGTTCAACTTCACGGGCGCGACCAAAAGGTCAGCGCCCGCTTGTTTCACGTCACCTTACCGCACCCGGAGACCGCTCGCTCGCATATGCTCAACCTGCACTGCGTTAACTGACCCGCCAATAAGGGACAGGTTTATTTTGGCAGGTTTTATCTGGGGAAATATCGCGAGGCAGTCGCCCCCCTAGCACCCATCTCACTTCGAGAGACACAAGAGGGGCGACTCGGCTGCATCTACTTCTTCCGATAGCGGCGGTTGCGGCTCGTCGATGAACCCATTACTTCGATGAGTCCTTTATCCGCCATTTTTGGCAGATGGTAGCGGACGGACGAATTTTGGCATTCCGTCTCTCTAAAACAAGGCGCTCATCTCTCTAACTTTAGAGAGATGAGCGCCTTGTTTTAGAGAGACATTAAGAGAGATGTATCGAATTCGCTGCTAGATTGCCTAATGCTATCTCTCTAACCAACCTTCTCTTTAGAGAGACATTTAGCGAGATGAGCGCGACCTCTCTAATCATGGGCTCCACTCTTTAAGGTGCACACTTCCTAACCGTGCCCTAAGTTGCGGTGAAATAGCCCCCGATTAACCTGCCAAAAAGGGACAGGTTTATTTTGGCAGGTTTTATCTGGGGAAACGCAAATAGGGCCGTGACACCCATACGGCGTCGCGGCCCTTTTCCTTGGAGAAGGATCAATTGATTGAACGGGATGACCGTTCTAGTCTTCGAGTCCGCTATTGATGAGCTCCGCAATCTCAACGGGATCGGTGCTCGCGCGCACCTTGTCACGGAAGCCGGCGTCCATCAGCATCACGGCAGCCTTGGAGAGCAAGCGCAGGTGCGTGGTTCCTGCCTCGCCGGCAGGCACGTACAGCGCGAGCGCAACATCGACGGGCACACCATCGAAGCTCGGCCATTCAACGGGCTCGACCAGCTTAAGCACGGCAACGCCCGGCGTGTGGATAGCATCGCTTTTGGCATGTGGAACGGCAAAACCGGCGACAAGGCCAGTCTCGGCCTCGTTCTCGCGAGCCATGAAGGCAGTCTCTACGGCAGATGCGTCGTCAGCAAAGCCGAGCTCGACGGCCTGATCGGACAAATAATGCAGGGCATCCTCGCGCGAGGCGGCGGTATACCCTATCGTCACTTGGTTGGCAGATACAAATCCCATGGAAACCTTCCTTACAACACAGACCTGACCGCAGCTTCGATGCCGTCGGCGTCCAAACCGTACTTGTGCAGCAAATCGACCGCAGGGCCGGACTCGCCATACACATCGCGCACGCCGACGCGACGCATCGGCACCGGATACTGCTCCGCTAGCACCGAGGCAACGGCCTCGCCAAGACCGCCGATAATCGAATGCTCCTCGGCAGTGACCACGCGACCGGTCTTCTTGGCGCTGGCTACAACCAGGCGTTCGTCGAGCGGCTTGATCGTATGCATGTTGATGACCTCGGCATCGATGCCATCGGCAGCGAGCGCCTCGGCAGCCTCAAGCGCCTCGGCGACCATAAGGCCACAAGCGATGATGGTCACATCGGACCCCTCGCGCACGACCACGCCGCGACCAATCTTGAACTCATAGTCCTCGCAGTCGTTGATGACCGGTGTTGCCAGGCGGCCGAAGCGCATGTAAACCGGGCCCTCAAACTCATAGGCGGCGCGCACACAGGCACGAGCCTCGACGTCGTCGGCGGGAACGACCACCGTCATACCCGGAATCGTGCGCATGAGTGCGATATCCTCGCAGCACTGGTGCGTGGCGCCGTCCTCGCCCACCGAAATGCCGGCATGAGTAGCGCCAATCTTGACGTTGAGGTGCGGGTAGCCGATGGAATTGCGGACCTGCTCGTAGGCGCGACCGGCGGCAAACATCGCAAAGGTGCTCGCAAAAGCAACGCGGCCCGTGGTCGCGATGCCGGCGGCAAGACCCATCAGGTTGCTCTCGGCAATGCCGGCGTCGTAGAAGCGCTCAGGGTGCGCAGCCTTAAACTTACCGGTCTGCGTGGCGGCGGCCAGGTCGGCATCGAGAACCACAAAGTCATCGCGCTCATTGCCCAGCTCGACAAGTGCCTCGCCATAGCTAACGCGCGTGGCGACTTTCTTGACGTCTGCCATTAGAGCTCCTCCCCTGCTGCTGCGAGCTCGGCCATGGCCTGCTCAAACTGTTCATCGTTGGGTGCCTTGCCGTGCCAGCCCACCTGGTTTTCCATAAAGGAGACGCCCTTGCCCTTCACCGTCTCGGCGATAATGGCCACGGGCGAGTCGCTCACTTTGCGGGCCTCGGCAAAGGCGGCGGCAATCTGCGCCATGTCGTTACCGTCGGCGAGCTCGATCACATGCCACTTAAAGGCGCGGAACTTGTCAGCGAGCGGCATGGCCGAGTTGACTTCATCGATCGTGCCGTCAATCTGCAAGCCGTTGTGGTCGACGACGGCAACAAGATTGTCGAGCGCATGGTTGCCGGCGAACATGGCCGCCTCCCACACCTGGCCTTCCTCGCACTCACCGTCGCCCAGCAACGTGTAGACACGGTAGCCGTCGCCCCAGTGCTTAGCGGCAAGCGCCATTCCAACTGCAGCAGAGATGCCCTGACCGAGCGATCCGGTGGACATATCGATGCCAGGGGCGTCGTTCATGTTGGGATGGCCCTGCAGTCGGCTGCCAATATGACGGAGCGTCTCGAGCTCTTCGACGGGAAAATAGCCGCGATTTGCCAACACCGAATACAGGCCCGGCGCCGCGTGACCCTTGGAGAGCACAAAGCGATCGCGATCGGCCTTGTGAGGGTCGGCAGGATCGATATTCATTTCCTCAAAGTACAGATACGTCATGATGTCGGCAGCACCGAGCGATCCACCCGGGTGTCCCGACTTGGCCGCGTGAACCGCAGTCACGACACCCTTCCTGACCTCATTGGCGACCTTCGCCAGCTCCTGGTTGGTCATACGAATTCCTCTCTTGAGAACAACCCCGGCACCGGATGACGCGATGCCGGGGCAATCCACTCGTTAAGCCTGAGCGACGACCTTCTGCCAGTCAGCCTCAAAAGAGGCGAGGCCCTGGTCGGTCAGCGGATGATGCAGGCACTTCTTGAGAGCGGCCATGGGCACGGTCGCAATATCGGCACCGAGTAGCGCGGCCTGGGTCACGTGGTTGGGCGTACGAACCGAGGCGGTGATGATCTCGACGGTGTCGTCGACGTTCTTGCCCGTCCAGTCGTAGTTCTTAATGCAGGTCACGACGTTGTCGAGCTGCGAGATACCGTCCTCGGCGATGTCATCGAAACGACCGACAAACGGGCTGATGTAGCGAGCACCGGCATTGGCGGCCATAAGGGCCTGCGTCGGCGAGAAGACGAGCGTCATGTTGACGCGCACGCCAGCATCGGCCAGTGCACGGCAGGCGGCAAGGCCGGCCTCGCACACGGGAAGCTTGACCACGATGTTGGGGGCGAGGGCGGCAAGGCGCTTGCCCTCCTCGATCATACCCTCGGCAGTGGTAGCGGTAGACTCGGCGGAAACGGGCAGGCCCTCGCAGAGCTCGGCAATCTTGAGCATATGCGGCTCAAAGTCGGCAAGCTTGCCGCCGGTCTTGGCGTACAGGGACGGGTTGGTGGTAACACCGGCCAGGCAGCCCCAGCTCTTGGCCTCGGCGATCTCGTCCAGATTGGCAGTATCGATAAAGAACTTCATGGTGCAAACTCCTTCGAAGGAATCCAAAACTCAAAAAATAGGACAAAGGGGATGTCCCTTTGTCCTATGTGCCGGGCCTGCGGCTGGGACATGCCCCAGGCCCGGCGTCGTGTAGGAAAAGCTACTTAGTCCTCGAGAGCCTTCTCGATGCGGCTCGTGACGCCCTTGAGGTTAAGACCGACGACGTACTGCTTGATCGGGCGCTTGATGTGCTCGATCACAAAGCGCTTGCCGTCGATGTCCTGGGCAGCGAGGTTGCGATAGAGCTTCTCGACCTGCTCCTTGACCTCGGGATCGTTGAACGCATAGTGGCCGGAGACATCCAGGATCTTCAGGCTGAGCTCATCGTCGGCAAGGATGTCATCGACCTGCAGGTTGACGTCGTCGCCAGTCATCCACTTGCGCCAGCGCTCGGTCTTGATAGCCTTGACCAGCAGCGTGTGATACAGGTCGGAGGGGTCATCGCACAGACCGTTGTCGACCAGGATCTGCTCGGTGGCGCAGAGCTTGAGGTAGGCGCGGGTCTCCTCGGTGCCATACTGCGGAGCGACGTTGGAGGCGGTCACGTGTGCCGGGATGTGCTCGAGCAGCGTCGCGTCGTCCAGATAGTCGGCGTTGTGCTCCTTCAGGCCCACGCCATAGCGCTTGGCCATATCGGCAAGCTCGCGGGCGTTCTTGAAGTTGTAGTGACCGACCTGCTCCGTCCAGCGGGTAAGGGTGCCGGTCTGGCCGACGATAAAGGTGGGCATGGGGCAGCCGCGCTTCTCGAGCTCGGGCTGCAGCTGAGAAATGAACTCCTCGTACTTATCGGTAGAGGTCAAGCCGCCATTGGTCTCCTCGGTACCGACCTCATAGGCGACCTCGGGCAGGTTATGCTCGCGACGGTACTGCTCAAGGTAGTCGATAAGATCGATCGTGCGGCGAAGCACCACGTCGAGCGGAATAACCTTGCCGATCTGATAGGGGTCCTTGGTGGGGTCGACCATCAGCAGGTCAAAGCCCGCCTCCATGTCGGCGACGAAGGACTTGCGGGCGAGCTCCATGGCCTCGTCCTCGGGCAGGTGGGCGTTACGCTCCTCGTCGCGCTGCCACGGACCGCCGTGATCGCGGCACAGGTAGTACGGACCGGTGTAACCCACCTCGTCGGCAACCTTCTTGATGTCGGCGGCAAAGCGCGTCTGGTCCCAACCGTTGACGTAGCCGGCGCCCATCTCGTCCATATCGACCTGGTTGCGGCTGGCGATAAACATGGGCGGGAAATCCTCGTCCTTGGCAAGCTCGAACACGGCCTGAATCAGGTTGGGGCTCATGGGGCCAATGCCGACCATGGTTGCGTGATCGCCGCTATCCTGCAGCTTGAGCATGCCCTGAACGGCCTGACGGATGGTGAGGTTGGACATTTTGTTCTCCTTCTCCAGAGGATTTTTGACAAAAGTTCCCTGGGACCCAGATGTGGGCCCTATCAGTACGGATGGATTTTGTTGTGTAGGGGCGGTTGTGCGGAGTCAAATCCATCCCTCCGCACAACCGGAGTCCTTAAAGGTTTACTTGGCCTGCTTATCGAGCGTGGGCTTCATGGCAATCAGGATTGCAGCGGCGACCACGGCGCCAATCACGATGTCCAGGCAGAACAGCGCGACGTTGTTGGTGGCAAGGGCGACGATAAAGCCACCGTGCGGGACGTAGCAGTCGATGCCCTGGAAGGCGGCAAGTGCCGCACCCACGGCAGAGCCGATGCAAATGCCGGGCAGGGTGTGACCGAGGTCCTTGACCGCGAAGGGGATAGCGCCCTCGGTAATACCGATGCAGCCCATGAACAGCGCGGAGATGCCCATCTGGCGGTCAGCGTCATCGAACTTGTTCTTGGCGATGAGCGCAGCGAGGCCACAGGCGATCGGGGGAACGGCGACGGCGACGCGGAACATACCGTTAGGACCGTAGATACCGGAGGCCATGATGGCCATGGTGAAGGTCGAGGCGGTCTTGTTGATGGGGCCACCCATATCGAAGGCGGTCATAACGCCAATGACCAGACCCAGGACAACTGCGGAACCGCCCTGCAGGCTGCCGAGCACGCCGGTGAGCCAGTCCATCACAAAGCCAAGCGGCGTGGCCAGGATGTAGATATAGGCCATGCCCAGGACAAGCGAGGTCAGAATCGGGATGATCAGGATGGGCATGATGGTCTGGATGGTGTTGTTGACCTTCCAGGTCTTCATCCAGCGGACAAAGTAGCCGCAGATGACCGCCATGATCATGGCGCCCAAGAAGCCGGTCGAAACGCTGTTGCCGTTAGGGGTAACGACTGCGTTATTGACCAGGTAGCCCAGGACAAAACCGGGGGCGAGCGCGGGCTTGCCGGCCATCGAGTAGGAGATGTATGCCGCAAGCACCGGGATCATCATGGAGATGCCGGCCATGCCGATGGTGTTAAGGCTCACCATCAGCGGGTTCGTAACCTCCATGCCGTTGGCGCCGGCGGTACCGGATGCCAGCGAGAAGGCAAGAAACACGCCGCCGATAACGACGATGGGGATAAAATAGGAAACGCCGGTATTGAATGCATTGAGCAGCGTCTTGCCAGGATCGGCAAAGATAGACTGCTTGGACGCCGGTGTCGGGGCCTGCGGGGCAGCGGAGACGGCCTTCTTCTCTGCCTTGGCCTCGGCCTTGGGCGCGTCAACGGCGCCACCCGTCGCCTTGATGATCTCAATGGCCTGGTCGATGATCTTTACCGGATCGGCGATTACATCAGAGGTGCCGACCTTCAGGAACTTGCCCTCGGCCATCTTCTGCTCAAAACGGTCCTCGTTCTCGACACCCACGTCGACGGACTCCAGGACCAGGTCGGCGGAGTCCACGTCTTCCTGCGTGAGCTCATTCTCGATACCCAGGCCACCCTGAGCCTCGACCTTGCACTCGATGCCACGGGCGGCGCATTCATCCTGAATCGCCTTCTGGGCCATATACGTGTGGGCGATACCCACAGTACAGGCGGCAACGCCTACGATCTTCATTGCTTCCCTCTTTTCATAGAGTTGCGTGCGCAAGACACCGTTTGCGGAGGCCTCCGGAGCATCCCCTGCCGTTTGGACTTGCTGTCTTTTCGACAAGAACAATATAGGTGCTCGTTTTTCTTAATGCCAGCTTATTTCGGTAAACGCGCAGGTCAGAGCGTTGGTTATGCGATTTAGTTATGCGTTTAACCAAAAATGAATCCTGCGATTTTGCCCTCGATTTCAAAAGTCAAGAAGTATTTGATTTTCTCGGTAGACGGCAGATGCGCATGCCGGTCACAAATTTCGACCCCACCCGTATACCGCATTTGTTGCATACTCATATGAAAGGAAAGGGTCGCTCACCGAAGCGTATCCCTCACCAAGACTCAAAGTCATCATGTTGGAAAATGCTCATCTGTCGGAAGGAGTCGCTGTGGCAAAACAGCGCGTTACGATCGCAGACGTCGCTCGAGAGGCGGGAACCTCAACGGCAAGCGTCTCGTATTACCTCAACGACAAACGAGAAAAACTTAGCGAAAAGACGCAGAACAAAATCGCGCGCGTCATTAAGGAACTCGGATACGTTCCCAATGCCCAGGCGCAAACGCTCACCGGCAAACAAACCCACGTCATCGCCATCATCATTTTGGATAACACCAACAAATGGGCGGGGCTCGTTCTCAATGGCATGGAGCAGGTCATGCTCCCCGCGGGCTACCAGACGGTCGTTTGCACGAGCAACTTTAACCCCGAGACCGAGCTCATGTACGTCGACAAGATGCTCTCGCTGGGCGTCGATGGCTTTATCATCCAACCCACGGCAAATTTCAAAGCCGTCCACGACCGCATTAGGCGCGCCGGCAAGCCGGTCGTCTTTTTCGATGCGGCCATCTATAGCCCAGGTACCAGCTGGATCAAAACCAACCTTTACGACGGCGTGTACAACGCCACGCAGGCGCTTCTCGATGCCGGCTACGAAGATTTCTTTTCCATCGCCGCCAACATGACCGAAATGCGCACCCGCATGGAGCGTTTCCAGGGATATGCCGAGGCGCTAGCCGCGAATGGACAGCTCTACAAAGCCATCCCCATCGATCACAACAAGCCGTCAATCAACGAGCTCACCGAATACTTTAAATACAAGTTCAACCCCGCCAAGCGCACGCTCATCTTCGTGCAAAACCAATGGGCACTTCCGCGCGTCTACAAGGCGCTTCAGCCCATGGTCCATCTGCTCCCACAGCAAATCGGCCTTTTGGGACTCAACTGCGAAGACTGGACCAACCTCACCACGCCAACCGTCTCCACCATCATCGAGCCCGTCGACCAGGAAGGTCGCGAAGCAGCCGAAATGCTGCTCGCCCTACTTGACGGTAGCAGCGAACCCGGCGAGCAGCGCATTCTCGAGTGCAAGCTCAACTGGCTCGACTCCACCTCGATCTAGACCGCGGGATAAATGAATCAGTAACGTCTATCCCAAATCTTGAGTATTTGTTCGATAGAACGGCCCCTGCCGGCACCTGCTAGACTGGTAGATTCCCAACCATCTAGCCAGGAGCCGCAATGTCGCGCAAGTCCGCCTACAAGCAAGCACTTTCCATCGGCACCGCCGTGGTGCTGGGGTTTGCGTTGTTTACGGGATCGCTCGACGGAGCCCCCAAGCTGCTGTCGCCGCAAAGCGATGAGCAGGCGGCGGCTCTGGCCGAAAAGCAAAACGAGAGTCCCAGCCGCACCGACGACGAGGCAGACCTGGTTGCCCGGCTCGAATCGGGAACAGCGAGCTCCTCGGACTCTCAAAATAGCCAAGACTCCGGTGATGGCTCCGAATCCACCGCGACCAACACCGGTGACGACGCCTCCGCGGACAGTGCCGTCACCCCCATCGACGAGGTGGAAAACCCCGACCTCAACCGCGCCCGCGGCGTATATCTCAGCAGCATTCCCGACTACGCCGGCAACCCCTACGTCGCCCTTCGCGCCGACAGCACGCACCCGCTCGGCACGCCGTCGTTCACGCTTGACGAGTATGAGCGTGCCACCGAAGAGGGCTGCTTTAAGAAATTCTCCAAGCTCGACAGCCTGGGCCGCACTCGCAAGGCGCTCGCCTGCGTAGGACCCGAATCGCTCGGCCAGGGCAAGCGCGGCGATATCTCGCGTATCCACCCCGCCGGATGGCACCAGCAGCGCTACGACTTTATTCCGGGCCAGAGCCTCTACAACCGCTGCCACCTCATCGCCTGGTCGCTCTGCGACGAAAACGCCAACCGCAAAAATCTCCTCACCGGCACGCGCTATCTCAACGAGACGGGCATGCTGCCGTTTGAAGAACAGATCCTCGACTACATCCGCGACACGGGCAACCATGTGCTCTACCGCGTCACGCCCATGTACAACGAAGAGGAACTCGTCTGTCGCGGCGTCCGTCTGGAAGCACAATCGGTCGAGGACCACGGCAAGACTCTGTGCTTCCACGTGTACTGCTACAACCTGCAGCCGCACGTGCAAATCGACTACGCCACCGGCCGCAACCAGGCATCCGGAGACTAGTGCCGACTGCGCTGCCCGTAACCCAAAAAATGATCCGCAATCCTTCCGTCGCATACGGATCAAATTAGGCCGCCCCGGTTACCCAGGACGGCCTTTTCGTCAGCACCTACATTGCAGGCAAAACCACACGTTACTTGGCGCGGCCCTCCTCATAGCGCTCGACCAGCTTGGCCTGAACGTCATAAGGCACCTGCTCATAGCCTGCGGGTTTCATGGTAAAGTCGCCCGTGCCGCGCGTGATAGAGCGCAGGCGCGTCGAATAATCCGTCAGCTCGGCGAGAGGTGCCTGGGCGATGACCACGGTGTCGCCGCGCTCATCGGTCTCCATGCCCGTCACGCGACCGCGCGATGCCGAGATGTCGCCCATCACGGCGCCGGCGTAGCTCTCGGGGATAGTCACCGTGATTTCCTCGATGGGCTCCAGCACCACCGGGTCGGCATCGGCGCATGCCTTGCGCAGACCGATGCGAGCCGCCGCGCGGAACGCCATCTCGTTGGAGTCTACGCTGTGATACGAGCCGTCGTACACGGCCACGCGAATGCCCGTAAGCGGGTAGCCGGCAATGATGCCATCCTTCATGGTCTCCTGGACACCCTTGTCCACGGCGGGGATGAGCGAGCGCGGGATGCGGCCACCCACGACCTCGTCAACAAACTCATAGCCGTCGCTCGTGCCGTCGGGCCCAATGAGCGGCTCCACGCGCAGCCAGCAGTCGCCGTATTGACCGGCGCCGCCGGTCTGCTTCTTGTGGCGACCCTGGGCGCTTGCCGTGCGGCGGATGGTCTCGCGATACGGAATGCGGATCGGCACGCTTTTGGCCACGACCTTGGTGCGATCCTCCAAACGGTTGAGCAGCACCGAAACCTGCGCCTCACCCACGGCGGAGATGATAGTCTGGCCGGTCTCCTCGTCGCGGTCGATGCTCATGGTCGGATCGGCCTTGCATGCCTTCTCGATAAACGTGTAGAGCTTCTCTTCGTCGCCGCGGTTCTCGGCCTCGATGGCAATGCGGTACTGCGAGTTGGGGAACTTAAACGCCGCAGCCTCGACCTTGCCGGTAATCGAGAGCGTATCGCCCGTCTCGGCCGCCAGCTTGGGCGCCACGATGATGTCGCCGGCATAGGCGTGGCCGACCTCGGTCATGTCGCGGCCGCACATCACATACAGGTGAGCCAGACGGTCGCTCTTGCGCGTGCGCGCATTGATCAACTCAAGGCCCGGCTCAAGCGTACCCGTCAGCACCTTGATAAAGCTGATGCGACCCTGCTGCGGATCGGCCAGGGTCTTAAACACAAACGCCACCGGACGGTCATCGTCACTCGAGATCTTGAGCGAGTCGCCGTCGATGAGCGGCATCTCGCCGTAGTCAGTCGGCGCCGGGAAGTACGTGGCAATGTCGTCCATCAGCGAGTTGACGCCCTGCTCCTTAATGCAATCGCCCGCAAAGACCGGCACAAAGATGCGCTCGGCGATCGCCTTCGACAGCAGGCCTTCAAGCTCCTCCTGCATCAGCGTCTCCTCGCCTTCCAAGTACTTCATCATCAACTCGTCGTCAGCCTCGGCCACCAGCTCGCACAGGTGGTCATGGGCCTCCTCGGCCTGGGCACGATACTCCTCGGGAATCTCCGACTCAACGGCTTCGGTGCCGTTGCAATGGCGCGCCTTCATGCGCACCAGGTCGATGATGCCGTCAAAGTCCTCGCCCTCGCCCCAGGGGAGGGTCACGGCGCCCAAGCGTGTACCAAAGCGCTCCTGCAGCAGTTCCATGGTGGACGCAAAGCTGGCCTCGGGACGCGACAGGCGGTTTACGAACACCGCGCGCGCCAGGCGCAGGTCCTCGGCGGCGTACCAAAGCTTAACCGTCGTCGGCTGCGGGCCGGCCTCGGCGTCGACCACAAACAGAGCCGTCTCGCAAACGCTCATCGCAGCAAAGGCGTCGCCGATAAAATCGGGATAGCACGGAGCATCAAGCACGTTGATGCGGGCGCCCTTCCAGTCGATCGGCGCAATGGTCGTCGAGATGGAGAATGAACGCTTGACCTCTTCGGGGTCATAGTCGAGCGTGGGCTTGGTGCCGTCGTGGCCACCCAGGCGGGCGGTCTTACCGGAAAGGTGGAGCATGGCCTCGGCGAGTGAAGTCTTGCCCACCCCGCCTTGGCCTACGAGCACCACGTTCCTTACGTTGCCGGTCTTGGGAGCACCCATGATGACCTCCTTGCAGGGTCGCGCGCGATGCGCGACGCCAACGGGGAGAGTTCGCGGTCGATGCCGTCCCGGGAGCAGCATGGTCGGCAGCCGAGCCGACTCACCCTCCAAATGTCCTATGTCACCACCCTACCCTTGCAGTCGCCTGCCCATGCAGACCTTTCGGCACGCGTATGGATACGGGCGGCGAGAGGAGGGCGCGAGCTTGCGAGGCGATTATTGGACCCCGCGAATGCAAATAAAATGCCGCCCCAGGCCGTAAGACCTGCGGTGGCATCACCTCAATAAGCAGTTGAGTAAATAGCTGAGCCTATCCCTCGATACGGCTCAAGAACTCGCGTGTACGCTGCTCGCGCGGATGGTCGATGATCTGCTCGGCAGGCCCCTCCTCTACAATGCGACCGCCGTCCATAAAGACCACGCGATCGGCACCATCGCGGGCAAACTGCATCGCGTGCGTTACGATCACCATCGTCATATTCTGCGCGGCCAGATCCTTGATGACGCGCAGAACCTCGGCCGTCAGCTCGGGATCGAGCGCCGAGGTCGGCTCGTCAAAGAACAAGATTTCCGGGTCGAGCGCCAAGGCGCGGGCGATGCTCACACGCTGTTGCTGACCGCCCGAAAGCTCGCAGGGCACCTTGTTCTCGTTGCCCATAAGCCCCATCTGCGCAATCAACTCAAGCGCACGCGCTTCGGCCTGCTCGCGCGGGCGCTTGAGCACGCGAATCGGAGCATCGGTGATGTTTTTCATCACCGTATAGTGCGGAAACAGATTGTAGTTCTGAAACACCAGGCCAAATCGCGAGCGCGCCTGCTTGGGCACGTCGCCTTTCGCATATACCGCACCCGACCCCGCGTCCGTCGCAACGGCAAGATCACCAAACGAAAGCGAGCCGCCGTCGAGCGTCTCGAGCAGCGTGGCGCAGCGCAGAAGCGTGGACTTACCGCCGCCTGAAGGCCCGATAATCGCCACGACCTCGCCGCGCTTGACCTCGAGCGAGATATCCTTGAGCACCTCATTGCCGCCAAACGCCTTGCGCGCGTTCGATATATTCATAACCGTTCCGGACACAGGAACCTCCACGTGTTTGAAAAGCACAACGGGACAGGCTAGTCATGGTAATAGTCAAGTCGTTTCTCGGCAGCGCCCAGCAGCATCTCGACCACAAAGTTAAAGACCCAGTAAATCAGCGCCGCGATCGCAAACGGTACCATGCTCACCTGCGAGGCAACCAGGGCCTTGGCCGTCGAGAACATCTCGCCCACGCCAATGGCAAACGCCAGCGACGTGTCCTTGACCAGCGTGATGATCTCGTTGCCCATCGCCGGCAGAATACGCTTGGCGACCTGAGGCATCACGATATACAGAAACGTCTGCACGCGCGAATAGCCCAGCACCTCGGCAGCCTCGTATTGACCGCGCGGAATGGACTGCAAACCCGAGCGATAGATCTCGGCAAAGTAGCCGGCGTAGTTGATGATGAACGCCACGACGCATGCCGTCCATTTGGAATCGGGCGTGAGCGAGATGCCGAACACGTAGTACGGAGCAAAGTAGATGGCGAACATCTGTAGCATGAGCGGCGTGCCACGCATCACCGAAATATAGATACGCGCGATCCAGCGAAGCGGCGCAATTTTGCTCATGCGCATGAACGCCACGGGGATTCCCAGCGGAATCGACCCCAACAGCGTCAGCACAAACAACTGCAAACTGACCAAGAAACCCTGGCCGAGCATCTGCATCATTACTTGGATAGACATTACTTGAGCACCCAATTATCGAAAGATAGACCATAGCTTGAATATTTATCGCAGAGGTCCTTGACCGTGCCATCCTCGTAGAGCGCCTTGAGCGACTCGGTCACGGCATCGGCGGACTTGGTGTCGCCCTTCTTAAAGCCAACGGCGTAGTGCTCGCTGGACAGCGGCTTGTCGAGCTGCGTATAGGCATCGGGCTTGGCGGCAAGCTGATACTGAGCGATCGAGAGGTCACAGGCAACGGCATCGACTGCACCACTCTCGAGCTGCATAAATGCCGTGTTGTACTCACCGATGGTATCGAGCGTGGCAAACGTCGCGGCCAGATCCTTCTGGTCGCCCTCGAGCACATCCTGTGCAGCGGAATCAGTCTGCGTAATCACGGTCTTGCCGGCAAGATCGTCCCAGCTCTTGATACCCGCGTCCTTCTTGACCACGAGCACCTGCTCGTTAAGCATATAAGGCTCGGAGAACGTGTAGTCGTCCTCGCGGCCCTCCATGGTAAAGCCGTTCCAGATGCAGTTGATGGCACCCGAGTTGAGCAGCGTGTCCTTGGCGTCCCAGTCGATGGCCTCATACTCAACATCCCAGCCCTGCTTGTCGGCAACGGCCTTGGCAAGGTCGAGGTCAAAGCCGGTGTACTCGCCATCGTCGCCTACAAAGCCGTACGGAGGATAGGACTTGTCAAAGCCCACCACGAGCTTCTTGGACTCCGCAGCACCCTTCATGTCCTTGGCTGCGGCAGAACCGGCAGCAGTGCCCTTATCGGCACCGCCACAGCCAACCAGGCCAAGGCCTAGAACCGTAGCGAGTGAGCCGGCTAGACCAACAAACTGACGACGAGACATATCGGCATTCATGGTATCCCCCTTGGTAGCACTTTAGTTAGGTAAAGTGAGTCATGTAACGTTCAGAATCATACACTTTAGTGAGATGGAGTACAAGGGAGGGTTTGCCCGCTGGGCTCCGGGGCGGGGGTTAAGTTTCCTGCTCTACAGTCCTGCTCACGACGGAGGCCACATTAAGTGGCCTCCTGTTCGTGCGGAACTCGCGATAAACTTAACCCCCGCCCCGGAGCCCAGCGGGCAATCATCGTTGTACCTATCACTGATACCAATAAACCGCTTGCATATCGTCTGTTGGCTTGGCACGGTACAATGCTTGTAGCTTTAAATTAATAAATTAGTGGGGTTAATTCATGGCAGAATCTCGTGCGGAGCGTAAGGCTCGTCGTGCTTTGATCGAAGCAGCTGAGGGGTCGGAGGAGAAAAAATCTTCTAAGAAATCCAAGTCGTCTCAGGACGCGAAGGGTAAGTCGGCCAAGGGCAAGGCTAAGGCCAAGCGTCCCGGCTCTCGTCGGAACGAGGATAAGGCATCTCAGACTCGCTCCAAGCGCTCGCATAAAGATCAGGTTTCGTCTGCGCGTAAGGCTGTGGACCCCAAGTCTCCCTGTTCGATCATGAAAGCTTGCGGTGGGTGTACGGCGCTCAATCGTCCTTATAAGAAGCAGTTGGCAGCCAAGCAGGCCGCCATGGAGGAGCTTTTTGCTACCCTTTGCGAGCGCGAGGGCATTAGCGTCGACCCCATTCGCGGTATGGGCGTCACCCTGGGCGACCCGGGCAAATATCCTGCGCCGCGCGGTTTTCGCCATAAGGCCGCCACTCCCTTTGCTCCCGGTAAGGAGGGTGCTGTCCGTTGCGGTTTCTTTGAGCGCGGCACGCACAAGATCGTTGCCGTACCCGAGTGTCCTGTCGAGGCACCGGGTGCCCGTCAGATTCTCAACGGCATCGCACGCGAAGCTGAGCGGCTGCATATTCCCGCCTTTAATGAGGACAAGCATCTTGGTTTGCTTCGCTATGCCGTCGTCCGCTGCGGTTGGCGTACCGACCAGGTCATGGTTACGCTCGTGACCGCCCAGCGTGACTTACCGCATGCGCAGGAGTTCTTTGAGGCTGTCGCCGCACTCGATCCGCGCATCGTCACCGTCGCCCAAAACATCAACGGACGTCCCGGCAACGCCATCCTCGGCGAGGAAACCCGCATTGTATATGGCGCCGAGTGCATGCGCGACCAGCTGCTCGGCTGCGAATTCGACATCTCCCCCACCGCGTTTTATCAGACCAACCCGCAACAGACCGAGCTGCTCTATCAGCTCGCTATCGACGGCATGGATTTGCACCAGGGCGATGTGCTCATGGATGCCTACTGTGGCAGCGGTACCATCGGTCTTTGCGCAGCTAAAGATGCCCAGAACAAGGGTATCGGCATTATGCTGCTCGGCGTGGAGCGCAACCCGGCGGGCATTGCCGATGCACGTCGCAATGCCGAGCTCAACGGCCTCACCCGCAGCGCTTGGTTTATGGCCGACGACGCCACCGATTACATCCTGGATGCCGCCGATAACAACGAGCGGGTCGATGTCCTTTCCATCGATCCGCCGCGCGCCGGCTCCACGCCCGAGTTCCTCGAAGCTGCCTGCGCGCTTAAGCCGCGCCGCATCACCTATATCAGCTGCAACCCCGTAACTCAAGAGCGCGACCTGCATCAGCTCCTCGACGGAGGCTATTGCCTGCTCAAGATCACGCCCGTCGACATGTTCCCTCACACCGACCACACCGAAACCGTAGCGGTCCTCGAACGCCGCTAACCAACCTCAGTAGATTTTTGGGACAAGAAAGGGGGCGACCCGCCTGGGCCGCCCCCTTCGCTTGGTTTATAAACTCCGCTACATCCCATTGCGCAGATCGCACACGCCGGCTGCCGCCATCTCGCGCAGCAGCGTCTCGCGGTCGCGCGTCACGATCAAATCCAGCGGGAAGTGAATCTCGTCGAGCATCTTGCGCGCGTGATCGAGCTTGCCAATGGCCATGCCAATGTGGGCATCGGTTGACACGCCAATGCCCACGCCCAGCTCGGCGCAGCGCTCGGCAATCTTGCGGCATACGGCCCAATGCTCAGTGTCGACACCGTGTTCAAGACTATGGTTGTTGATCTCGATAATCTTGTGCTTGGCCTTAGCCGCCAACAGCACCTCGTCGATATCGAACGGCACGCCCGAACGCCCCGTGTGACCCAGCATGAACACCTTGGGGTGCTCCAGGGCATTGATATACATCTCGGTCGTCTGGGCCAGCGTC
Source organism: uncultured Collinsella sp. (assembly GCA_902482185.1). Classification (GTDB taxonomy): domain Bacteria; phylum Actinomycetota; class Coriobacteriia; order Coriobacteriales; family Coriobacteriaceae; genus Collinsella. The sequence continues at coordinate 24,128 of CABSZR010000001.1, forward strand.
GCGCCCTCAGCAATCTGCGGATTATGCACGCTTGCAACCAAATAATCCAAATTACGCGTAACCAAATCGAACAGCGAATGCTGACGGCTGTACGAATCGCCGGCAATATCGAGCGTGACAGGAGTGTCCTCGCCAAACAGGCTTCCGTCCAGCGAAACGATATCGGCCTCGGCACCACGCAGCACCAGCACGCCGCTCCAAATGCGCGGCCAGATATCCTGGTTGATAAAGAACTGGTAACTGCGCAGGTCATTGGGGCAAGCCGTAACCATAGAGCTCAAATGGTCGGCAGATCCGAGCACCTGCAGACCACGCTCTGCCGCCCAGTACACATTCTCCTCAATGGTCGAATATGCATGCGCAGAGAACATCGTATGGGTATGAATGTCACAAGAAAGCAGGTAGGGCATCAGGTCTCCTTATCTGGCACGGCCGTCGCTTATATTCATTGTACGCATAGCCTTCGATAGTCGTAAAACCACTCCATCCCAAAGACACAACGTCCATGACAACGGGGTCCGGCTTAACACCAAACCCCGTTTCACGTAAAACATTGTAGGCAGAGCGCTTTACTTTTAACGATACTCGTCCGCCAACTGTTTCCAAGCGGGTAGCGAATTGACAATCGTTTCGTAGCTCACGCAATAGCCCAGGCGGAACCAACCCGGCATACCAAAGCTGTCCGAGGGAACCGCAAGCAACTCATACTTCTTTGCGCGCTCGCAAAACGCATTCGCATCGGGCTCGAGTGCCTTCACCCACAGGTAGAAAGCACCGTCCGGCTCAACATAGGTATAGCCGTAGTCCGTCAAAGCATCGGTGAGCGCCGTGCGGTTGCGGGCATAGGCCCCGACATCACTCGGCTCATCGATGCAATCGATGATCACGCGCTGAAAGAGTGCCGGTGCGCATACAAAACCCAGCGTACGGGCAGCGCCCGCAACAGCCGGCATCAGACGGGCAGCCTGCGGATTGGTGTTGGGAACCAAGATCCACCCCACGCGCTCGCCCGGCAGCGACAGCGACTTGGAATACGAGTAGCACACGATGGTGTGCTCGTAGATCGAAGGCACCCAAGGCACCTCGGCGCCATAGACAATCTCGCGATACGGCTCATCCGAGATGAGCATAATCGGATTCTCGGGATCGCGCTGAGCGTTGGCCTCGCGCAGAACATTGGCCAGTCGCGTCAGCGTGTTGCGTGTATATACGGCACCAGTCGGATTGTTGGGCGAGTCGATGATGACGGCAGTCGTCTTATCGGTAATCGCCTTGAGCACGTTGTCCACGCTCAGCTGGAACGTATCTTCATCGGCGAGCGCCTCAACACACGTACAGCCGGCCTTCTCAATCCAAACGCGATACTCCGGAAAGTACGGGGCGATAACAATAACCTCGTCGCCCGGGTTCGTAACGGCGTTGAGCGTGCAGGTGAGCGAAGCCGCGGCACCCACCGTCATAAAGACGTCCTTACCCTCATAGTTCGTTCCAAAGCGGCGGTTGAGCGATTCGGCGACGGCTGCTCGACATTGCGGCAGGCCCGGAGCGGGGGTGTAGCCGTGCAACTGGTCACTCGGCAGCTCCAGGGCCTTCTTAATGGACTCCGCCACAGCAGCGGGTGCCGGAACGCTCGGATTGCCCAGCGAAAAATCAAATACGTTTTCCGCACCGATCTGCGCCTTGCGCTCAAGGCCATAGCTAAAAATCTCACGGATGATGGAGCTTTCCGCACCGCGAGCATACATAGTTTCGTTGATCATCTGTTCCCCTTTCGCATAGGCGCTATTGTACGCTTTAGCCGAGCAAAGTGCCGCAGCAATGTTGATTGGGGACAGACTTAAATGCGTGAAAACGCTCATTTAAGTCTGTCCCCAATCAACAGACGGCCCCATATCGCTCAAAAGAAAAAGCCTCCGCAGGTTTCCCCGCGGAGGCTTTCGCCACAAAGACTATTTGTCGGCGTCGGTGTCGGCATCGACGACGGCATGGTCATCGTCAGCATCATCGGATGCGGCTTCGGCATCCTCCTGCATGGCCGCCTGCGCAAAGGCCGCGGCATCAGCCGCCAGCTCCTCCTCGCTCATTCGAGGCACGCGCTTCTTGGTCGGCATGCCGGCCGCCTTGGCATTGCGCTCCTCCTTGGCCGCCAGGATATCACCCTCGCGCTCAAGGTAGGCATTCCACTCGTTGTCGAGCAGGGCGTTCACGGCGTCACCTTCGACGGTCTCGCGCTCAAGCAGCACCTTCGCCATCAGATCGAGCTGATCGCGACGGGCGTCCAGGATCTCGACCGCACGACGATGGGCCTCACGCATGATGCGCTGAACCTCGATATCGATGCGGCGCGCCGTCTCCTCGGAGTAATCCTGATGATCGGCGTAATCGCGACCGAGGAACACCTGATGTTGCGCCTCGCCAAACACTTGCGTGCCCAGCTCCTCGCTCATGCCCAGGCGCGTGACCATCTCGCGCGCCATCTTGGTTGCGCGCTCCAGATCGTTGCTCGCGCCCGACGTAATGTCATCGCACATGAGCTCCTCGGCAACGCGACCGCCCAAGAACACGGCGAGCTCGTCGAGCATCTCGTTCTTGGTCTTGAGGAAGTGGTCCTCCTGCGGAAGCTGCAGCGTGTAGCCCAGCGCCTGGCCGCGGCTGACGATCGAGATCTTGTGGACCGGATCGGAGTGCTCCAGGATGTGGCCCACCAGGGCGTGACCGCTCTCGTGGTAGGCAATCGTGGTGCGCTCGGCCTCGGTCATCACGCGACCCTTGCGCTGCGGTCCGGCAATCACGCGCTCCATCGATTCCTCGACCTCGTCCATCGAGATCACGGAACGATGACGGCGAGCGGCCAGCAACGCAGACTCGTTGAGCAGGTTCGCCAAATCGGCACCAGTAAAGCCAACGGTCATCTGGGCGAGCTTCTCAAACTTAACGTCCTCGTCCATCGGCTTGTTCTCGGCATGCACGCGCAAGATCTGCTCGCGGCCCTTCACATCCGGACGGTCGACCGTAACCTGACGGTCAAAACGACCGGGACGCAGCAATGCCGGATCCAGGATGTCAGGACGGTTAGTCGCAGCGATCAGGATGACCGACTCGCTTTCCTCAAAGCCGTCCATCTCGACCAGCAGCTGGTTGAGCGTCTGCTCGCGCTCGTCGTGACCGCCGCCCAAGCCGGCTCCGCGCTGACGTCCCACGGCATCGATCTCATCGATGAAGATGATCGACGGGGCCTGGGACTTGGCCTCCTTAAAGAGGTCACGCACACGGCTGGCGCCGACACCTACGAACATCTCGACAAAGTCGGAACCCGAGATGCTAAAGAACGGCACGCCCGCCTCGCCGGCAACGGCCTTGGCCAGCAGCGTTTTACCGGTGCCCGGAGGGCCCACCAGCAACACGCCACGCGGGATCTTGGCGCCCAGTTTGCGATAGCGGTCCGGATCGCTCAAAAAGTCACGGATCTCCTCGAGCTCCTCGACTGCCTCGTCCACGCCGGCAACGTCTTCAAACTTGACCTTGGGGCGTGTGGCCTCGTTGGTCTTGGCGTTGGTCTTGCCAAACTGCATGTTCCTGTTGTTGGCGCCCATCATCTGGCGCATAAAGTAGAACATGATGGCGATAAGGGCGATCGTCGGAAGCACACTCATCGCCAAGTCGCCCCAAAAATCGGGATCGTTGGTGTTGACGATGTACTTGGTATCGGGGTGCTCCGCCATGAGCTCGGCAAGCGAATCGGAGCCGACATAGGTCGAGGAGAAGCTCTTGAGCTCGCTCGTATCGCCCTTGTCCTTCTTCGTCTTCCAGTAATGACCCGTCACGCTTCCGTCTTGAACCGTATAGGTCAGATCTTCGACGCGATCCTGCTTGATGGCGCTGACCATCTCGCTCGTCGCGAGCTTAACGGTATTGCTGGAGCTGGCAAAGCCGGAACCCATATTAAAGAAGGCATAGCCCAGAAGCGCGCAAGCCAAAAGAAAATACAGCCAGCCCGTACGCGTGGGCTTCTTGCCTCCGGGCATCCCCGGGATCTTTGGGTCCCGGGGAGTCTTGGAATTGTTGTCGTTACGGTCGTCGGGCATCTTACGAATAAACCTCCGGTTTCAAAATGCCCAGATACGGAAGGTTACGATAGCGCTCGGCATAGTCGAGGCCGTAGCCCACCACAAAGGCATCGGGGCAATGGGTTCCAACATACTTGGGCGTGATGGCCGAGGTGCGGTCCTCAACGTCCTTCCACAGGAAGGCAGCGACCTCCAGCGAAGCGGGCTTGCGGCTCTCGAGGTTCTTCATCAGATACTTGAGCGTCAGGCCCGAGTCCAGAATGTCCTCGACGATCAGCACGTCGCGACCGCGGATGTCGATATCCAGGTCCTTAATGATACGCACGATACCCGAGGACTTCACACCGTCGCCATAGCTCGAAACAGCCATGAAATCGATGTTGGTCGGCAGCTCGATCTTACGCATCAGGTCGCCCATAAAGACCACGGCGCCGCGCAGGACCGCAATCAGCACCAGATCCTTACCCGCGTAGTCGCGAGTAATCTGCTCGCCTAGACGAGAGACGATACCGTCGATATCCTCCTGCGTGAACAGAACCTTCTCGATATCCGGATGTTGAGAAGCCATGACAACCCTTTCTTGTGCTTATCGCCCACACACCGCCGTATGGACGCGAACTACACATTCTAGCAGCGCACGGGGTAAATTTACCAGCCCGTACGCCATCAGCGCGGGAATACCGTCAACGTCGCACAGAATAGCAGGCGTGGGACGCTATTCCGCATCGACCACGCGGAGCAGATATGCCACACGCGTTGCGGCCGTGCACTTAAAACGCTCGTCCGCGCGAACTCCGGCGACCCACACCACGGCACCCCCCGGCGCCGTCCTCACCATGGGCACTCCGGCGCGCTCGGAAACGGGAATGCGAGCCTCACCTAGCAAGTCGGATACTTTCTTGCTTCGACCACTCATCCCTAACGGGCACATCACGTCTCCCGGTGCGGGACCGTCCACCCACAGGCGCGCCGATCGCGCCTCGGCAGGGATCTCGCCACGCGAGCCCGCCAGGATCCGCTCACTATCGCTGTCGGCAAAACCCAGGGCAGCCGCGTCTACCAAAG
>CABSZR010000002.1 GCA_902482185.1 uncultured Collinsella sp.
GTCTTCTGCAGATTGCGGACCTCGGTCGCGATGCGCTCGCAGGTGGCTGCGGTGGTGGCGAGAACGCCGGCGAGATAGGCGTGATGGTCGCGGCTGATAACCTGCGTGGACAGCGGGTCGTGAACCAGGCCCAGGTGCTCGCAGACGTACTCCTCGACAAACGGCTCGATGGAGCTGTACGTGCCGACAGCGCCCGAGATGGCACCGAAGGCAACATTCTTGCGGGCGTCCTCAAGACGATCCAGATCGCGCTTGAGCTCCCAGGCCCAAGAGCCAAACTTCATGCCGAAGGTCATCGGCTCGGCGTGGATGCCATGAGTGCGGCCGGCACAGAGCGTGTTGCGCTCCTCAAAGGCGCGACGCTTGCAAATCTCGCCGAGCTTCTTGACGTCCTCGATGATCAGGTCGCAGGCCTGGGTGAGCTGGTAGCACAGGGCCGTGTCGCCCAGATCGGAGCTGGTCATGCCATAGTGAACCCAGCGGCTGGGCTTGGGGTCGCCCTCGGGAACATCGGCATCGATGTATTCCTTCATGTTGGTCAGGAAGGCGATGACATCGTGGCGCGTGACTTCCTCGATCTCGTCAACCTTCGCCTTCTCAAAGTCGGCGTGGTCGCGGATCCACTGGGCCTCTTCTTTGGAAATACCGATCTTGCCGAGCTCCGCCTGAGCCTCGCAGGCCAGGACCTCAATCTCCTGCCAAATGGCGTACTTGTTCTCGAGGGAGAAGATGTGTCCCATCTCCGGGCGGGTATAGCGATCGATCATAGCGGCTCCTTTTTGGTTATTGGCACGTTGGTCGTAACCCAACCATTGTACCGTGCGCAGGTGCAAGTATGGGCAGTAGGCATTAACCTAACATTTTGGAATTGGAGCGACCATGAGGACGTCTGCGCATTTGCTTCGCAAATACGCACCGGCTTCAGGCGAGCCCCTCAGCTTCACGAAGCCGAAGGGGAAGACTTTGTTGAATTAGCCGTCCCCATGTCTCCCGTGCCCGGTAGAGCGGGCAACGGGACGCCTGCGCATTTGCTTCGCAAATGCGCACCGGCTGCGGTCGCCTATCGGCGACCTTGCCTGCTCGCTATAAACGCTTCGCGTTTATTTAACGCTCGCACCCTGGCGGGTTCGAGTCCCGGCGCTTGGTAGTAAAAAGCACGGCAACGTAACGCTGCCGTGCTTGTGCTTTTTACTGGAGCGGGCAACGGGACTCGAACCCGCGAGTGTCAGCTTGGGAAGCTGATGCCTTACCACTTGGCGATGCCCGCATATGTGGGGATAGTATAACGCGGTTGTCTTGTTCGATACAAGGGTGGCGATGCTTGTTTTAGCTGTGGAGATTCGTTTGAAAATCGCGTCAATTGTGGAGACGAGGACCTTTGACTTCCTGTTCTCCTTATCTTCTACCTGCGCTTTTGCTTGATTGTTGAATTTGAGCTCGATTTGTCAGAAATCGGGCAAGCTTTTGGTCAGGCTCCGGTACTTACCCGCATGAACCTCGGGGGTAGCCTCATCCTACGCGTCGCAACCTCCCCATGCGGCGCACGAGGGATAAGGAGCAGCCATGTCCAACGCACCCACGCACTCTGTCCACAGCGCAATCGCAACAGGTCCGCTGCTCCTGCTCCTCTTCCTGGTTTTCGGCTGCCTGACACCGGGAGCCGCATTTGCCGTCGATGGCTACGATCAGCTCGGCTTCCGCACTATTAGCGATGATTGTGGGCCCTTCTTCATCGGCAAGTATGAAGCTCAAGACGCCTCGATTGCCTACTGCATGAACCAGGAGCGCCCCGGCCCCACCAAGCCGGGCGGCCCATGGCTCAACTTTGATCAAGGCTGGGTGTGGCTCGACGACGAGTTCGCGGCAATCGTTTGTCACGGATATCCTACCGCCACGTCGTTTGGCGGTTACCATCTTTCACCCGATCGCGCCCGCGCCGCAACCCAGCTTGCCGTATGGATGCTCAACGGCACTACCCATGTCGACGGTACTTACTCTTACACGACCGCTCAGGGCAAAACCAAGAGTGGGCACTTTACCACTGACAATGAAGTCGTGGCGGCGGCGCGGTGGCTCCACGACAGCGCAAAATCAGGAAGCATCAAAGCCGCTCCGCACCGCGCGCGACGCTATCTAGGGGCCGTATCGGGCGGCAGCAAACGTCAAGACATGCTCTATGTACTGCCGGCGGTCTCTGTTTCCTTCCAAAAGCAGTCTGCTAACACCGTTATTACCAGCGGAAACAATACCTATCAGTTTACCGGGGCAACATTCGATATTTTTGAGAGCGCCAGCGGCGCGCGTGTCGGCACCATCAAGATGGACAGCAACGGTCGAGCGCAAGCAACACTTCTGCCCAACACGGCATACTACCTAGTTGAAACGAAGGCGCCGGCCGGCTATGTCCCCCGCCACGATCGTATTGCCTTTACCACGGGGAATGACGGCGGGCGGGTCGCCATTGATGAACAGCCCGGCACCATCAATCTGCGTATCGTAAAACTCGATGCCGCGACGAATGCCGGCCCCCAGGTGGGATCTTCACTCGCAGGAGCAGAGTTCACGTGTGTGTCGCAATCAACCCCTGGATGGGCACAAATCCTCACGACCGACGAAAGCGGTCGGGCCACCCTCGCCGATGTCCCCTTAGGAACCTTTACCATCTACGAATCAAAAGCCCCCGAGGGCTACCTGCCATCCAACGACAGCTGGACCTATACCGTTGGAGCCGACCAGCTCGGCGATTCAGGCGTGGTCGAGATCGAATCTCGCGTTTCCGATATCCCCATTGCGTTTAACCTTGAGATTTCCAAATTCAAGGATTACGGCAATAGCGACCAATCCGACCTGGAGCAGCCGGCGGAAGGTGTTGTCTTTGAGGTTGTCAGCAACAGCTCTCAGCAGGTTGTTGGCACACTGACCACAAACGTCTATGGCTTTGCCTCCACCAAAGATCAGCCCGAAGCATGGTTCGGCGCAGGCAAGCGACCCGCCGGTGTCCACGGAGCCGTCCCATACGACCGTGCCGGCTACACGGTTCGCGAGGTTCCGGAAACCGTCCCCGAGGGTTTTAAACGTGCAGGGGAATGGACCGTCGAGGCCAATCAGATTTCCAACGGCGCCGAGCTTCAATATATCGTGGACAACCACGCTCTGTCGACGCATCTCCAGATTGTAAAACGCGATGCCCAAACAGGCGCTTCTGTTCCACTAGCCGGATTCACCTTCCAACTACTCGACAGCAATCACGAATCTGTCTCACAAACTTGCTGGTATCCAACACATAACGTAATGGACACCTTTACGACTGACGCGACCGGGACCGTCACACTGCCCGAATCGCTCGTGCCGGGCACCTATTATGTACGCGAAACCTCGGCCAAAGAGCCCTATCTTGTCGGCGAGGAGATCGAGGTAAACATACCCGCCGACATGAACCTAACGCCCGTTGCAATCGCCTCGTATTATGACCACGCCGCGACCGGAAACATCAGGATCGTTAAAACCGATGCCATAGACGGCAGCAGCCTCGCGGGCGCCGTCTTTGAGATCCGTGCCTCGAGTGATATCGTGCGCCCCGACGGTAGCATTGCCGCGCTCGACGGTGAGACTGTCGCTACCATCACGACGGATGAAACTGGAGAAGCACGCGCGGACAACCTCCCGCTGGGACTTGGCACCGCACGCTACGAGGTTGTCGAGACTCAAGCGCCGGCAGGCTTCTTGCTCGATCGGACAACCCATATTGTCGACCTTACTTATGCCGACCAGAAAACACCCGTTGTAGAAGCACGGCTTAACGTATCCGACGATTACACCAAGGTTGATATCTCCAAGGTCGATGCAAGCGGTGAGCAGGAAGTGGAAGGCGCACAACTCACCTTATATGGTCCCGATAAAACCGAAATAGACTCCTGGACCTCATCCGACAAGCCACACCGCGTCGAACATCTTGCACCCGGCACCTACTCGTTGCGCGAAATGATGTCTCCGCGGACCTATGACCTTGCCGAGGAAATAACGTTTGAAATAAAGGATACGGGAGAAGTCCAATCCGTCGCGATGAAGGATGCGCCCATCGAGATCAAGGGACAGGTCGACAAGCGTCAGGAACTTGTCCAACCTATCGAAAAGGGCCTGTTGGCTAACGGCGATGGTAAAAATCGCGCCGCGACGCAAACTAATACGGATGGACTTTTCTCCTATACCATCGACGCTCGAAACGATTCCGCTACTTGGGTTGATGAGTTTACGATTACCGATGATCTTGAGTGCGCCAAAGACGGCACGGCGAGATTCATCTCAATCGAAACCCCCGTCGCCATCGGCGACCTCAACGATCTGTGCAACGTGTGGTATCGCACGACGCCGTTGGACTCGACAGACGTCGATGAGCCGGCGAACGCGACACTTGACGATGGACACGAAAATCCTTGGCTTGAGTCCGACGAAGTAAAAGAGAGCCTTGGTGAGGACTGCCGCCTCGTCGATTACGACGGCTGGCGCCTCTGGAAGGCGGATGTCTCGACCACGGAATCCACCACACTCGAGGCGGAAGAGCTCGACCTTGCATCCAATACCGTCGTAACAGGCATTCGAATTGAATACGGTGCGGTAGCCGCCGACTTTACGACTCGAAGCGATGCGGATTCTTGGACCCGCGATGATCTCAAAGATGAGCACGACGACCTTGACGATGCCAAAGCAATCCTTGGCACAGACGCTCGGGGCGCAGTCGTACACATGCAGGCAACGTCGGCTTATACGCCCCAAACCGCACTCACCAACAGCGCGCGCGTCGATCTTTGCCGCAACGGTGGCGGCGATAAACTTGAGTCACATGACGAGGACAGCGTCATTCAACGCTGTACCCTACCGCAGGACCTACCGGCAACAGGATCAGTTCCCATCGCCGCTTGCATCACCGCGCTCCTGACCTCGGGTGCCGCAGCCCTATGGTTCGCTCGCCTTAGGTCGATCCCAAAGAAGCGCTAGCGCGATGAAAAAGCGGGCGAGCCAGTCCCCTGGCTCGCCCGCTTTCAATCATTTAAATCGCCGCATCTACTCTGCAGACGAAGATCCACCATCAACGATTGCCTGCTCGGACTCAGGAATCCCATCGGCACCCGTACTCTGTTCTTGCTCCACCTCTTCGCTGATTGCGGAGGCGGGGGTCGAGCCCTTTGCACCCACGATGTAGGCAGCCCCAAATCCTAACGCAATGGCAATCAAGGTCAAAATCACGTAGACAGGCCAATGGCGCTTAATATACGAAAACACGTTGACTCCTTAGAGCTCCGTCTACGAACGGCGGATAACCTCGGTCACGACCTCGGATACCGTAGCAATGTTCGTCGGGTTGACATTGTGGGGCAGGTCGTCCTCGGTACGAGCGCAAGCCAGACGCGTGCCGTCCACGCCGGCGATGGTAAGGGCTCGGCGGCTCGCCTCGAGCGCAGCATAGGCATCGGTCTTGGCATAGGGCATCTCGAGCGCGCCACAATCGACATGGAACGACTTGCAGACCTTGCTGACCAGGTTCATGATGCGGCGATCGCCCCTGAGCAGTTGTTGTTCGCCCTCGACCGTCACCACCGAAAGCCTACCGGCGCCGACGGATTCAAGATTGATGAAGAATACGCCGCGGAGCTTATCGCGATGCGAAGCCAAGAAGGCCTTCATACCAGCGCCATCACAATCCGAGGCGCCCGTTGCCACAAACCAGATATCGTGACCGAGCAGCTCATCATCGCCCATAGAGGCGACAGCCGAGAGCATATCTTCGGAAGAAGCGCCATCGGAAGACGTAGCGCCACCCTTCCAGCCATCGTTATCGTCCTCGAAGTTATCCCACGAACCGATACCGCGACCGGACTTCTTGGCATCGTAATCGTCTTCGACGCCCAGCCAGTCACTCATGCTGTCCTGCTCGTTTTTCTTTTTACGGCCGAACAGACCACCCAGGCCGCGCTTACGAGACTTGGGTGCCGCCGGGGCGGGAGCCGAAATGGTCTCGATCGGCTGTGCGCCCGACGCAACGGGCATAGGAGGCGCAACGGGTGCTGATGTGGGTTCGGGGCCCTGGGCAGTAGCAAAGGGATCGTTGACCTGTGCAGAGGGGTCGGGAAGGTCGAACAGCGACGTGCGAGACGCAACGTTTGCCTGCTTCATAGACGGCAGCGACGGATCGGGGACCGAAGCCAGCGGAGACGAGGAAGGTGCAGGCGACGGTGCCGACGCCGGATCGGGAACATTCATCTGCGGGCGCGGCGATGCCTGGGAGGAAATCTGGGCCATAAGGGAATCGACCGTTTCGTCCTGGGTGGGAGCGACATTGGCAACCGTGGCACCGGAACCACTCGGGGTCGGCATGGTGAAAATCTGCGTGGAATAAGGCCTCGACTCATCCGTCTCGGGAGTCTCGGAAACCGCAGGCACTTCCTCCTGCTCGACCTCGGTCGAATCATCTTGCTCGGCTGCCGCGTATTGCTCTTCGTCAGAGTTGGCCTCGACGGGCTCGTCCTCGGCGGCATCTTGGATTTCGGCAGCATCAACAGGCTCGTCATCGTCTGCCGCGTCGCCCTGCTCATCGGAAACAGGAAGGGGCTCGGCAATCGCGGTGCCCTGTTTTTCAAACGTTATCGTGGAATCGAACTGCGCGGCATCAAACGACATGGTGCTATCGACGTGCTGCTGAGCCTCGAAAGACGTCGTCGCTTCAACAACATCCGCGGACGCCGGTTGCTGGGACTCAAAGGACGTTGTAGCTTCGGCGGCTTCGACGGGCGCGGACTGCATAGCCTCGTTCTGCTCGAACTCTTGCGCCGCGAGCTCACGTGCCGCCTCGGCTGCCTGCTGCTGAGCGATAGCCTCCTGCTCGGCAGCCTCGCGTGCGGCAGCGCGCTTCTCCTCGAAATCGTCGACAAATTTCTTGCCCTTTGCAAACGCACCCTTAAAGAAGTTGGAAGCGCTGGCGCCAATCGACGAGAACGCGGATGCAATGTCGGCATGCGGCGTTGCCGCGGGAATCTCGGCCGAGAAATCAGTATCGCTCTCGTAAGACACGCGCCTCGACTGTTCAACGTAATCGTCGTCAGACTCGTCCGCAACGTCTTGCGCCGGCGCGGCGGGAGCCAAAATGTCCAGTCCTGCCGCGGGATCGAACGCGGACACTGCCTCGGGCTCGGCAACGGCAGCGGTAACCGCGGCAGACTCATCATCCGCAGTGACAACGGGCGCAGGCTCGGGCTCAAACGTCGGCTCCTCGCCCTCCTCGTAATCGAGCGTGCAGGACTCGGGAAGCATTCCGAGCGCACGGATGGCATCCGAACCAAAGCGGATGTTGCCGGCGGCGTTGCGATAGAGCTTGGGCTCGGGCTCGGCAGGCTCCTCCGCCGGCTCAGCAGCGGGAACCTCGTCATTGAACTCTTCGGCCTGGACAGCCTGATTCTGATCCTCGGGCACGATGACGCCAATCAGCGTCTCGTCGGCAGACGCACCCTCAAAGCCCTCGATTTGCTCGTCGAAAGCCTCACCCTGTTCGGGCTCGGTCTGAGCGTCGGGAGCAATCGGCTGACCGAACTCGTCCTCGGCGTAGGTAGGCTCTTCATACTCGATGGTGTTACCGTAGTCGTTTTGCTGCTGGGCCGCGGCATACTCCGCCGCCGCGCGCGCCATTTCCTCGGCACGACGCTTCTGCTCCCCAAAATAGGTGTCGAACGGAACATCGTCGGGAAACTCGTTGTCGCCCTGGAAGGGAGCAACGTTGTCCATAACGCCGAGCATAGCGGCGACAGAGGACTTGTTGCACACCGCGCCGGACGTATAGGGAAGAATATGGCGGTTAGAGATGATGTTTGCCGCGTTGGCAAGTGCAACGAGGGAAGCGAGGATCGCGACAATCCACAGCAGAACCTTGAGCGCGCCGGGGAGCGGCAGGATACGCAGGATGGCAACGGCAGCGGGGGCAACCGTGGCAACGGGCAACAGCTTGGCGATGAGCGCACGATACGAAGCATAGGGCTCGCGGGCGAGCAGCTCAGCACGGGGAGAGTCGTAGTGTGCGACAACGACCACCGGGCGGTTGCGCGGAGACGCGAGCGGGCCCGAGGCCTTGTGGTAGGCGATGACATTTTGGCTCACGCCCGTCTTGCCCAGGCGCGAAACCACGGGGTGCCCTGTGCGTTCGAGCACGTAAAGAACGGCGCCGACAATGGCCAGCAAGGTGCCGACCAAGCCGATACCGCCACCAATGCCCATCAGCAGGGCACCGGCAAACGCAAGAATACCGGTAACGGCAAATGCCAACCTACTGGGCGCCGGGGCATTGAACTCCTGAACCTCGGGATCAAAGCCGTGGTTGCGGAAGATCTGAGCGATATCCTCGGCCGCCAAGCGCTCTTCTTCGCTGCATGCCGGCGTAATGCCGGTGTTCTGCAGCAGGTGGTTAATATAGTTCTGGGTGTTCGCCATGTGCGCTCCACATCCATAATCCGACAAATAGGCCCAATGCATGCACATTAGAACCGTATATAGTCGAAAGTATACCCCGAGCGAGCGCAAACGACCGAATTCGGGCCATCTTAACGCCGCGAGCGGACAAGGATATAGCCTAATCTCCATATCGGACTAAAATCATGGCATCAAACGACCTTCTCATGCGAGGATTCTATGACGGCAAGCGACGCGACCGCGACAATTAAAAAGGGTGCACCCGAGCCCGGTTTCGATAAAACGGCTCAGCGCATCCTCAACCTTTTCTTTGTACTCAACAGTTCTCCCGAACCGTTGACGACCGAGCAGATCGTCCTGGATTCCGATTTGGGATACGGCTCGGGCAATATCGACTCGGACAAACGCAAGTTCCGCCGCGATCGCGACAAGCTGCTCGAACGCGGCATCGTTATCAGGGAGGTTCGTGCTGCCGGAGCACAGGAAACCGAGGAGAGCGCGTGGACGATCGACCGCGAGCATACGTTTGCCGCGGGCGGTCTCATCACCGCAGACGATGCCGACATCTTGCTCAACGCCATCGACCAGACACTAGCGGCCGGCTCATCCACTTTTGCCGCACCGCTTGCCGATATTCGCTCCAAGATTGCCTATCTCACCGGTAGGACGACGGTGGACGAAGCACCAATCCGCCGCTCTCCCACCGTCGATGCGGTATGGAGCGCCTTTGCCGAGCGATGCGCGCTGCGATTTTTATATCAGAACGGACGCGGCGAGCAGAAAGAACGTACCGTCTGTGTCTACGGCATGTTCGAACGCGAGGGCGTGGCGTACTTCTGCGGCCTCGACAATGTCACCGACGACATCAGGACATTCCGCTGCGACCGTATCGTTCGCGCATGGCGTCCTTCGAAGGCCTACGCCATCCCTGCGGACTTCAATCTCAACGACTATCTGTTCTTTGAATTCGATTTCGCCGACCGACCGCCCGTTGCAGCCACGTTCTCGTTCGCCCCTCAGACGCAGATCGATATGATCAACGGCCTCACGCGCGGGCGAGGTGAGCTCACACACACCGATGCGGGATGGATCTGGACCGTTGACGTGCGCGACCTTGAAGCCGCCGCCTCATTTTGCATGGCCCACGCCATGGACGGCATGAGGCCCATGGCCCCCAAATCGCTCAAGCAGGCGTGGAACCACCTCATTGAAAGGACGGTGCACGAGTATGCCCGTGCGTAAACTCACCAGCGAGCAGAGACTCTCGCGCGCCATCGACATCATGGAGGCCCTCTACGCCGCCGGCGAGAATGGCATGACACGAGACGAGCTTTGCAGCCGCTTTGATATCACGGGGGCATCGCTCGACGAGATTCTCGAGATCGTCTCGACGCTCGCGGACCGAGAATCTGGTGCGCGCATCATCTGCGAATGCCACGGCGAGCGTGTGATCCTCACCGGTGACGCCGGGCGTGTGCTACCGTTGCGCCTGAGTGCCGCCGAGGGCGCTGTGCTCAACCACGAACTTGAATCGTTGGGGATCGAGCCGCAGACGGCAGCCCGGATTCGACATGCCCTTCTACCCGAAGAGCTCGGCTATAACCAGCGCGTCTTTGACACCGTCAACCACGGGTCGCACTGGCAGCAGCTGAGCTGCGCCATTCAGGACGGCGTTCGCTGCCGCATCTCATATCGCTCGATGGACGATGCACGGCCACGCGAGCGTCTGGTCGACCCCTTGCGCATTACGGCAAACGGCGACCAAACATACCTGATTGCCTGGGACATCACAGTCGATGAGCAGCGCACCTATCGCATGGATAAAATCGAGGGACTCGCCTTGACGGAAGACTCCGTCGTGCCTCACACACCGGACGTCGCATCCCTCCACGATTCCCTTGCCCGGACGCAGCGCAGCGCAAAGCTCTTGATGCCATTCGATATGGCGGAGCATCTGGACTGGGCCGGCATCACCCTAATCGAGCGCGGCGGGGCAGACATGGCAACGGTAACCGTGCATTACGGCTCCGAGCGTTGGCTACTGAGCCAGGTAATCGCAGCGGGCGGAGCCATCCGCATCTTGGATGACCCCGCCCTGTCAAAGCGCCTGTGCGATATGGCAAAAACCCTCGTCTGTCCGCTTTAGCGCCGCCGCTCGTGGCGTGCGCGCCACAGTTGCAGATAGTGCCCGATCTGCGCCGATTCGATGCGCTGGTAGGAGCTCGTGGGCAGCGACGTTAAGAACTTCTTTCCGTAGCCCTTCGTCACCAGGCGCGGGTCGGCCAGAATCAGCACGCCGCAATCGGTCGACGAGCGGATAAGGCGGCCGGCCGCCTGCTTGACCTCGAGCACCGCCTCGGGCAGCGAATAGCGCGCCCAAGCGCGGTCTTCGCGCAGGTTGCGCTCGCACGAGAGCGGGTCCGTGGGGCTCGAGAACGGCAGCTTGGGAATGATGACGCAGCGCAGTGTCTCGCCGCTGGCGTCGAATCCCTCCCAGAAGGCCTTAAGAGCAAAAAGCGACGAGGTCGGCTCGTTGATAAACCGGTCGCGCAGGCGACGAGGAGATGAGTTGCGCTGCTGGCAGTTGAGCTCCAGACCCGCACGGGCCATCTTGGGCTCAACGCGGGCGTACAGGTCTTCCATGTCGCGCCGATTGGTAAACAATGTGAGCACCGATCCGCCCATGGCAAGATGGGCGTCGACCAGCACGCGCTCGAGCGCCGTAAGATAGCTCTCACGATCGCGCGGATCGGGTATATCGCCCGCAACGACTACAGCCATGTTCGAATCAAAGTCGTAGCTCGAGTCCAAGTGCAGCGATGAGGATGTTGAAGCACCGATGCGATCGAGGCCGACCGCGTGGTTAAAGTGTTCAAAGCTTTTGGACACCGTCATGGTCGCCGAGGCAAAGATAGCCGTGTGAACCTCGGGCAGCCACTCGGTTGCCAAGGCCTCGCCAATGTCGATGCGCTCTGCGGTCATTGACTCTCCGCCGGCACGCAACCTGCGATTGACCTGCAGCGAATACACGTAGTGTTCATCGGTGCCGTCGATGATGAGTTTGAGGTTCTCGGCCAGCTCGTGCAGGCGGCGCGAGATATCGCCCAAGTCGACAACAACCTCGGGCTTGTCGGCGGCGACGGCTTGCACCAGCGCGTCGACGCACTTGTCAGCTTGTTCCAATGCATCGATGGCAGCGTAGGCCGACTGTAAGAAATCATGCCAGTCGTCAGATTCGCGCAGCTCGGGGCCAATCCATAGATTGGCATTGTCATAACCCCCACGGGCACGGCGGCCGAGCTCGCGAACGCCATCGAACACGTCGGCGATTGCCATGCTCGCGCGCGCAACCGTCGACGTCGCCTTGGCAGTAAGGCCCAGATAGAGCGTAGAGCCCTCAGAGGTTGCCAAATCACGGGAGACCTGGCTTAGCGCACCGGTGCTCGAGCCACCCAGGCGCTCAAACAGAACGCGTGATTCGTCCGCCGACACCACGCGCGCCCACTGACGGCGCGCCTCGCGCTCGATAGAATGAGCCTCGTCGATTACCCAATGACGAATCGGAGGCAAAATCCTGCCCTCGGCCGCAACATTGCGGAACAGCAGGGAATGGTTGGTGACCACCACGTCGGCATGCGCCGCACGACGGCGAGCGCCGTGGACCAAGCATTTTTCAGGGAAAAACGGGCAGAGGCGACGAGCACACTCGCGCGAGGCCGTCGTAAAGTCGGGGCGGTTGACGCTGCGCCACCGAATGCCGAGCGAGTCGAGGTCGCCATCGGCTGATTGGCAGACGTACGCCATAATGACCGCGACCGCCGTGAGCGTGTCCGCCGGATCGCGCTTGGTGGTAATCTCGACCTGGCCGCGGCTCATGCGCTCAAGCTTGCGCAGGCACGGATAGTGGTCATACCCCTTGAGAGCGCAAAATGACAGGCCACCGTCCAGTTGCTCGGCAAGTTTTGGCAGCTCATGGTACATGAGCTGGTCGGCAAGATTGTTCGATTTGGTCGCAATACCAACCGTGATGTTGTTGCGGCGCGCTGCCTCGGCAAAAGGCATCAGATAGGCCATCGATTTGCCGACGCCCGTGCCCGCCTCAATTACACGATGAGTGCCCGTGACCAGCGCATCGCGGACCTCGAGCGCCATCGCGATCTGCTCATCACGCGGCTCGTAGGTGGGATACATGCGATTGACCAGGCCACCTGGCGCATAGTCTGCCTCAATCTCCTCACGACTCGGCATCTTGAGTACCGGCAGTTCGTCGGCGTCCACCCGATCGTCGGCGCGATCGGCCTTGAGAACGTCAGCACGGGCGGCGCTGAGAGAGAAGATAGAACTAGGGTTCTGCCCCGCCAAGAATGAGAAGATTGGACGATAGGACCAAGGCACGTCCGGATGCATGTCGGCTAGGCGCGCCATGAGGCCCTGGGGCAAGTCGGTGAGTGCCACGAGCAACACGCGCCATACGCCACACAGGGCGTCGACGTCGGCATTGGCACGGTGTGATACCGAGTCACAGCCAAACAGATCGGCCATAAAAGACAGCTTGTGCGAGGCCAGGCGCGGAAGCGCGATGCGCGACAGCGCCAGCGAATCGATCCAAATATCGCTCACGTTGACGCCGCCTTTGACCGACTCGATAAACGAGCGGTCGAACGTGGCGTTATGTGCGATTACCGGGCAACCACCGACAAAATCGGCGAGAGCGGCTACGGCCTCAACGGCCGACGGGGCATCTGCCACATCGGCATTTGTAATGCTCGTGAGCTCGGTAATCTCGGCGGGAATCAGCTGCTTGGGATGCACGAAGGTATCGAAGCGGTCGACGATCTCGCGGCCCGAAAGACGGGCCGCCGAGATCTCGATCAGCTCGTTGTCCTGCACCGAAAGACCTGTGGTCTCGGTATCGAGGACAATTACATCTTCCTCGATAAGGCCAAAGGACTGCGTTTTGGCGCGTTCGGCAAGCGTGGCATAGGAGTCGATGACAAACTGCGGCGTTCCTGACGAAACCGCGTCCTCGATTAGCATGCAATGCCCGCTCGACGAAGGCCCATACGGATCAGGCTGTCACAGACCTGCGGGAACGTCATGTCGTCGGTGTGGCGGATCTCATCCGGATACAGCGACGTATCGGTCATGCCGGGAATGGTATTGGTCTCGAGGATGACGGGGCCGTCCTCACTCACAATAAAGTCACTGCGCGAGATACCCAGGCAACCGAGGGCCTTGTGAGCAGCGCAGGCAAGCTCCTGAGCGCGAGTGTAATTCTCGGGTGAAATCTGCGCCGGAATGCGATGGATGTCCGTAGGGTCGACATACTTCACGTCCAGATCGTAGAACTCGCAGTCCTCGGGCTTACGGATCTCAACAATCGGCAGGGCGCGCACGTCATCCTCGCCGTATACGCCGACGGTAATCTCGGTACCCTCGATGCACTTCTCGACCAGCACTTTGTCGCCGTACTCAAACGCCTTGGCGATTGCCGCGGGCAGCTCGGAGGGCTCATGGACCAGGGAAATGCCATAGCTGGAACCGTTGACGGCCGGCTTCACAAAGCAGCGCTCGCCACAAACCTCGACGATATGATCGATATCGACTTCATCGCCCACCTCGAGCGCGAGGCCGGGGGCAATGGGGATGCCCGCCTTGGCGTACAAGAGCTTAGAGACCTCCTTGTCGGCGCCGCAGGCGCTGGCAAGCACGCCCGAGGCCGTGTAGGGGATACCCAGGGTCTCCATGGCGCCCTGCATGGCGCCATCCTCGCCGCCGGCACCGTGCATGGCGATAAACGCCACGTCAAAGCCGCCGGTCGCCATGGTTACCATAAAATCATCGGCAGCCGTGTCGAGCAGCTCCACCGAAGTGTAGCCGGCCTCCTTCAAGGCCACCACGACGTTCTTTCCCGAATTGAGCGAGATCTCGCGCTCAGCGGAATGACCGCCCGCCAAGACCGCTACGTGCATGTTCTCTAGGCTTTTACCCGGCATGGGCAGACTCCTCCTCTATAATTTCTGCAGCTGATACCATATTGTAGCGATACCCTCTACGTTTCCCCAAAATCGAAAGGCTTCCATGAATCCCAGGACTAAATCTCAGGACATTCGCGACTTGAGCCAAAACGATATTCGCGAGCTCGTGGCCGAGCTTGGCCAGCCCGCCTTCCGCGCGAAGCAGCTCATCGAATGGGTCTTTGAGAAGAACGTTTGTTCGTTTGACGATATGACCAACCTTCCCAAGGCTTTCCGCGAGCAGCTTAAAGAGGCTTTTGCCTTTGACACGCCGACTGAACTCACCAAGCAGGTTTCCAAAGATGGCTCTCGCAAGTATCTGCTCGAGTACCACGACGGCATTTCCGTCGAGACTGTCGGTATGCCCCGTCGTAACAAGCTTTCCGTCTGCGTTTCCACCCAGGCAGGCTGTGGCATGGGCTGCGCCTTTTGCGCTACCGGTCTCAACGGCCTCAAGCGCTCTCTGACCGCTCAAGAGATCGTCGACCAGGTACTTCATGTATCCAACGACTTTGGCGAGCGCGCCACGAGCGTAGTCTTCATGGGCCAGGGCGAGCCGTTTGCCAACTACGACGAGGTTCTCAAGGCGCTGCGAATCCTCAACGACCCCGATGGCATCGGTATCGGCGCTCGTCACCTCACCGTCTCTACCAGCGGCGTTATTCCCGGTATTCGCAAATTTGCCGACATCCCCGAGCAGTTCACGCTTGCCGTTTCCCTGCATTCCGCCATCCAGTCGACGCGCAATAAGCTCATGCCCGGTGTTAAGAAGTACACGCTGCTTCGCCTTCACGAAGCGCTTCAGCTCTACACCGAGAAGACCGGCCGCCGCCCGACCTATGAGTATGCCATGATCGAAGGCGTCAACGATACGAATCCCGAGATGCAGGCGCTCTGCGACTTCTGCGAGGGAACGCTGTGCCACGTTAACCTCATTCAGCTTAACGACATCGAGGGTAGCCCGCTCAAGCCGTCGCCGATTCATAAGGTTGAGGATCTTCAGCGTCGTCTTGAGTCCCGTGGCATCGAGACCACGATTCGTAACTCCCGTGGTAACGATATTGACGCCGCTTGCGGACAGCTGAAGCAGCGCTTCAAAGTTCAGAAGAACGCATAGGGGAGTCGCATCCCAAAACGTTTCATGTGAAACATCGAACGACCCCGGTTACAGAATATGCAACCGGGGTCGTTTCATTTATTGACCTTAATTTTGAATCAGCTGCTACCTGTCCCATTTTTTACGGCCAAAATAAGGGGTCCTTGTCTCATGAATCAGACAAGGACCCCCTCAAAATATGCTGAGTAATTGTTAGGTACCTAATAGCCTACATTTTCCCATTGGTTGCTGACCCAACCTTGATTAATCTTGGGATTCTTCGTTACCTGAGCTGTACGCATGGCAACATCTTCCGTCATAACATCCATTTTCTTTTTGGAAGTATCGACGATATCTTGCGCGCCACGAAGCAAACGACCTCGAAGTTCATCGTCTGTCGCGATCTTATAGCCAGCAAAGGCACCAGCCGCGACAGTCGTCACCAATGCAATCGCTGTTAAAATCTTATTCCTCATCTTGGCCTCCTTGATCAAACTGAATCATTTCGCCAAGAATACGAGAGAGCTCTTCCTCGTCTTTAAACTCAATCTCAATCTTATTCTTTCCACGCGAGCTCTTCACACGCACGTTGGTATTAAATACCTGACGAAGCACACGGGCAGCCTTTTTAAAGGACTGAGGCGTTGCAGGCCTTGGCGTCTTAGGTGTCTCTCCGGCAGAAAACAACGGAGCAAGATTTTCTGTCGCTCTTACGGAAAGGCCCTCTGTAACAACTTTCTCTGCAAGTCGAATACGCGCGTCCTCATAGGGAACTGCAAGAATCGCACGTGCATGACCAGCAGTAAGTTTGCCCTCAAAAATCATCTGCTGAACTACTTCGGGGAGATCGAGAAGACGCAGCGAGTTTGTAATTGCAGAGCGTGACTTGCTTACTGCCTTCGACAATGCCTCCTGGGTCATCCCGCTGGCATCAATGAGTTGGCGATAGCCCTTAGCCTCTTCGACGGGATTCAGATCAGAACGCTGAAGGTTTTCGATAAGAGCAAGAGCCAGCATCTCTTCATCATTTACCTCTTTAATGATGACTGGCAATTCTTCAAGGCCAGCAAGCTTTGAAGCTTGGTAACGTCGCTCACCAGCAATGATCTCATAGCCGTTTCCATGCTTGCGAACCAAAAGCGGCTGCAAAACGCCGTGCTCTTGGATTGACTCGCTTAACTCGCGAAGTTCAGTTTCGTTAAAATGAATTCGTGGCTGATTAGGGTTGGGAACGATATCCTCAATAGGTAGTTTTGTTTCAGATGCGGCATTTGAAGCCGATGCAGCCGAACCGCCGGTCTCATACTCGGCCTCTGAGACCAAAGCATTGAGTCCACGTCCCAATCCGCCACGTTTCTTTACACTAGGCACGCTTGATCACCTCTTTTGCAAGGTTCATATATGCTTTTGCACCCTTATTTTGAGGTGCATAGGTAATTACCGGTTCTCCAAAAGACGGAGCTTCGGAGATTTTAACCGTACGGGGGATTAGCGTCTTAAACGCCTTATCACCAAAGTACGATTGAACCTCCTCAACAACCTGATTTGATAGTGAAGTACGCGAGTCATACATGGTCATAAGCACACCATAGGTGTCTAAGCCCTTGTTCAGCCGTGATTTGACCATCTTCATTGACTCAAGCAGCTTCGTAACGCCCTCGAGTGCGTAATATTCGCACTGGATCGGAATCAAAACGCTGTCTGCTGCGGTCAAAGCGTTGATAGTAAGCAGGCCGAGCGAAGGAGGACAGTCAATGAAAATAAAGTCAAACTCGTCCTGAATCGGCTCAAGCAAATCTTTGAGGCGGGTTTCACGAGCAATTGCGCTTACGAGCTCAATTTCGGCGCCTGCAAGCTGAATTGTAGCTGGAATTACGAATACCTTTTTGCAATTTGTATCAAGAACGAGTGATTCTGCCGGCACATCATTCAACAATGCATCATAGATGCAGTGATCAAGGTCTTCTTTTTCAATTCCGAATCCACTGGTGCTGTTTCCCTGCGGATCAAAATCGACAATCAGTGTCTTACGACCCTGCTCACCCAGTGCCGCTGCAAGGTTTACAGCCGTCGTTGACTTACCGACGCCGCCTTTTTGATTGATGATTGCAATGATACGCGTGTCTTTTGCGCTCTTAGAACGCTTAACGTCGCGAAATCCCACGGTCCCTCCTGGTGTGTATTAAAGCTGTCAAACGGAGGATGTTTCACGTGAAACATTCCGAATCGATATCAACCGCCATGTTTCACGTGAAACACTGCAAGTTGTTAGTATCCATTATGTTTCACGTGAAACATCTAGGCAAGCGGATTCTTCTTTGCCACGCCATTTGCACGAGGCAATGAAACGGATGCTGGATGACTCTTCTTAAGAACAATGAACTCCCTGTGACCCAAGCCTTCAGGCAAATCATTTGCGTCATTCAGAAGCAAAGTGAAGCCGCAAATCTTAGCTGCTGACATGCCGGAAGCAAGCTCCTCATCCGAAGGATTGCCCTTGGTTATAACAAATAGCCCTCCATCCTTGAGGTACGGAGCCGCATACTCAACAAGAATCGGTAGAGGGGCCAGTGCGCGGGCGGTTACAACAGAGAACTGCTTCTTATGGCTTCGAGCATATTCTTCAAGACGATCATGAACCGCATGAGCATGTTTTAATCTAAGAGCATGGACAAAGGAATTAACCGCATCAACCTTCTTGCCAACAGAGTCAATATAAGTAGCTTTACGATGCGTGGTTATGGTTAATGGAATACCAGGGAAGCCCGCACCTGTTCCCATATCGAGCAAAGCTCCCTCAGGAGCCTTGTTGATATAGGGGAGCAAAACAAGTGAGTCGAGGATATGAAGTACTGCAGCATCTTCTACGTTAAGAATACGGGTGAGATTGGTTGTCTTATTTGTTTCTAGAACCAAATCCAAATGCTGAATACATTTCCTCAGCTCAACATCAGTTACGCTCAAGGAATACTCTTTGCAATAGAAAGCTAGACGACTCAACATCTCGTCAGCCTGCTGATCAGTAAGTACTAACAACGAAAGCTCCTTTCTGACAAAAATCAGTGTATCGAGAACTTTTGACAAAAAAAGGGGACGTGGAAACCACGTCCCCTTAGCATAAGCTCGAGTAGATTATCGAGCAACAATCACCACATGGCGATCAGGGTCAGAACCCTCAGAATGAGTATCGACGGCATCATTGCCACGAAGTACAATGTGAACCAGTCGACGCTCGTAGGCATTCATGGGCGGAAGCGAAACACTCTTATGAGTGCGAATGGCACGCTCGGCAGCAGACTGAGCCATGGAGGCAACCTTGTCCTGACGGCGGCTCTTGTATCCCTCGACGTCCACTACAACCGGATACCTAAAGCCAAGTTTGCGGCTCACCAGCAAAGAGAACATAACCTGAAGGGCATCAAGGGTGCGACCATGACGGCCAATGAGAACAGCAAGGTCGGGAGCCGTTACATCCAAAATCAGCTCACCCTCGTCGCCCTCATACTCATCGATAGGAGAGTTGGCGGCATCGAAGTGCGAAAGGATGGAACGCAGGATGGAAATCGCAACATCGGCAATGGTGTCGAGCTCCTCATCGGTCAGCTCTTCACCAGCCTTGTAGCGCTGTGCAATCTCGGGATAATCGCCCGCGACCTGCGGGGCAACCTCCTCAAGCATATCCTCGATGATCTCTTCAGACATAACGTACTCCAAAAGTTAGGTACCTAAATAAGATTGATATCCCACTACTTCTTCTTGTGCGGACGCGGCTTCTTCTCTCGACGAGTGACCTCAACCTGCAGCGGAGCGTTCTTAAGACGCTCCTCCTCATCGGCCTTCGCCTTGTCGATGACCTTCTGCGTCACAAAAATCTGCTGGATAACCTGCCAAGCAGACGAGACGTCGTAGTACAGCAGAACACCAACGGGAAGGCTCCAGCCCATCCAAAGCATCATGACCGTCATGACAACGGCCATCATACGCATGCTCTGAGCCTGCTGGCCGGTCTGGTTGCGCGACATATAGAGCTGCGGAATCAGGGTCAGGACGGCGAACAGGATCAGGCAAACCAGCGCAGGCAGTGCAACCATAAAGCCATCGGCAAAGGAAGCACTCGGCGTGGTGGTCAGGTCGGGCAGGATGTTGAAGAACGAGAACGTGCCGTCGTTAAAGTACTGCGGCAGGTTGCGCAGCAATGTAAACAGGGCGAACAGGATAGGCATCTGAATCAGCAGCGGCAGACAGCCAGCCATGGGGTTGAACTTGTTCTCGCTGTAGAACTTCTGCATCTCCTCGGCCTGACGCTGGGGATCGTCGGCATAGCGCTCCTGGATCTCGAGCATCTTGGGCTGCAGCACCTGCATGCGAGCCGTCGACTTGGTCGACTTGAGCATGAGCGGCGTCAGCAGCAGACGGATGATGACCACCAGGATGATGATGGACAGGCCCCAGTCGACCGCAAAGGTCTGGATGAGCTTGAGCAGCTCGAAAAGGATGTTAACGATCCAATCCCACATGTAAGTTTTCCTCCGATAGCGAGTGCCCGCTAGGGCACAGGGTCATAACCGCCGACGTGCAGGGGATTGCAACGAGCGATGCGCCTCACGGCAAGCCAGCAGCCTCTCAAAACACCGTGCTTCTCAATCGCCTGGATGGCGTATTGCGAGCACGTTGGGTAATAAATGCAGGCGTCAGGCAATAAGGGCGAAATAACCTGTTGATATATGCGAATAGGAGCGATGGCAACACGTCGCAAAACGTGATTGCTCATCGCTCCTCCCCGGCAACGCCGGCGCGCTTCATAAGCGAACGCAACGCCTTGTCCATCTCCTGCGGCGAGGAAACCCTCGTCTTGGGAGTTGCAAACAAGATGATGTCATAACCCGCAACGGGAAATCCGCAGCTGCGGGCGGCCTCGCGCATCACACGCTTAGATCGGTTGCGCACGACGGCACAACCGAGTCGCTTAGCACCAACGAAGGCGACCCTTCCGGAGTCGCCTTCGCCAACCGATTCACATATGGTCATTCGAATCAGAGGGTGATTGAAACGACGCCCCTGACTGAACACATGCTCGAAATCTTGCCGAGACTTAATAGTCTTCATGCGAGATGTGTGTATCGCTGCTAGACAGTGAGACGCTTGCGGCCCTTGGCGCGACGACGGGCGAGCACGGCACGACCACCCTTAGTGGCCATACGGGCACGGAAGCCATGGGTCTTGGCACGCTTACGCTTATTAGGCTGATACGTACGCTTCATCTTAAGTTCCTCCTGCTGCATTTCGAGTGTCCGCGGGGACGCGGACGCAGATATAGACACGTGAGCTTGAAGATTGTAGGGAAATCAATGTTCAAATGTCAAGAAATCAAAGGTAAAAGGTTGCGCAGTTCACACGGTTCCCCCATAAGCACAACCGAAATTTGCGCCTCATGGCAACCTTTCACGATATTTCATCGAGTTTTCAACAGGTCATGTTGGCAATGTTGAGAACTTTTCGCCCGTTTTCCAAAGTTTTCAACAAGTTTTGAAAAGTTGTCGAAAGATGAGAAACGTTGCACGGTGAGCTACTATTTGTTCGAAACCTTTTGAAAGATTGCGAGCGGCATGTCTGACGACTTTTACACCATGGTCGATTCCGGAGACCCGGCACCCGACAACGAGCACATCACCGGCGTGCGCGAAGAGCGTGCGGAAGGCGAGCAGACGACCACGCAGGCGCCAAAAGCCATGTACGCCGCGCGCATCGCCGTCTATGACGACATGCTGTCGACACCGCGGGTGATCGTCATTGATCCGCAAGATGTCCGCACGTATTTGGAAGAGACGACCAACACCGTCTACCAGTGCATGAAAGAACAAGGTGGCCATATCTCGCTCATGGTCATCCGCGAGATTGTCGAAAACTTTATCCACGCACACTTTGCCGAGCCCATCATCTCGATTCTGGACGGCGGAGACACCATCCGCTTTGCTGACCAAGGACCCGGCATCGACGACAAGGAACGTGCTTTCGACTTTGGCGTTACCAGCGCAAACAGCAAGATGAAGCGCTATATCCGTGGAACCGGAGCAGGGTTTCCCATGGTGCAGGAGTATTTGGAAAACGCCGGCGGTGCCGTATCCATCGAGGACAACATGGGCAACGGCACCGTGGTTACGGTAAGCCTGAACCCTAAACGCGTGCAGGAAATCGAGCGTGCCGGCGGACGCGGCGCTGCCGTGCGGCCCGAGACGGAGCAGCCCACATATCCCCTGCCGGGAGCTTTTGCGCAGCAGCCCATGGCAACGCAGCAGATGCAGCCCCCCGCGGGACAGATACAGCAGCCCGGAATGCTTCCTACACAAGAATCCCAAGCGGCATCGATGTCGATGCCGCCAAACATGCCAGAGACCGTGCCGCTGGCGGATCAGGATGCAGCAGCAATGCAGCAGGCGACGGGGGCACCGGGTGGCCAGCAAATGGGCTATCAGCCGTACCAACAGGGATATCCATATCAGCAGATGCCGCCACTGGGGTATGGCCAGCAGTTCCCGCAGCAGTACCAGCAGGGATATCAGCAGCCGTACCAGCAGATGCCGCAGCAGCAGTACAGCCCTTGGGCCCAGCAGATGCCTCCGCAGCCTTACCAACAGTGGCCTCAAAGTTTTCAACAGCAAATGCCACCGATGCAGAGTTCTCAACAACCAGCAGCTCAAATGATGTATCCTAATGCAGCAAATCAGTATGCGCAGCCACAACCGGACGTGTTCGTAAGCGACCGCGGCAACGCCGCGCTGGGCTATCTGGCGCAAAATCAAGCGTGCGGTGCAACCGATCTGGCGAGGGCGTTTGGAAACTCGGCCCCCACTTGGTCACGCACGCTCAATGACTTGGCGCAGGCCGGCTTGGTCATCAAGCATGGCCAGAAATACCATCTGACCGAACTCGGCGCCGCTCGCGTGCGAGCTCAGAGCTAAAGAACGGGAGAGACAGTGGACGAGGAAGCAAGCATCATCCTGGGGGATGCCATCGCCTTTTGTCAGCGCGACGGCCAAGATGCACGCCTCATCAACATGCTGGGGCAATCGCGCGCCATAAGCCTGACCGAAGATACGCTCACGATCGAGGCCCCCTCGCGCTTTGCCATCGCGCAGCTCAAAAAGCATCAGCCGACTATTGAGGCCTATCTAGAAGAAATCGCCTTTGCGCCGATTGCGCTCGACATCGTGGCACCGCAAGGCGCCGCGACGGAATCCGCTGCCGCGACGGCGCCCGCCGCGGCTCCCGCTGCTTCCCCGGCGGTGCCGGCCTCCGCAGGCGACGTGCCGACAATCGAGCACCAGCACAGCGATGTTTCCCGTGAAACCATGGCGCCGTTGCCGACCGCGGTAGCGACGTCAACGAACGCACCCGTCACGCACATGCCCATCGCTCACGACGCAGCGGCGGGCGCGGATTCGGGCATTGCAATCAAGAACACGCTCTCGGCCGACGATTTTCGTCGCATGATGAACCAGATGAAGGGCGGAGCGCCGACTAAATCCACGCAAGCCGCGACCCCCACCTCACCCATGCCAGCACCGACCGTGCCGGCCGAGCAGAATACGGATGGAGCCCCGCTCGCCGCGAACTCAAAATTTACCTTTGAGAACTTTGTCTACGGCCCCGAGAACAGCCATGCCTATCGCTCGGCACTCAAGTTTGCCGCCCTCGCGGACGAGCGCGGCACATGCACATCACTGTTTATCTACGGCAAATCGGGCCTGGGCAAGACGCACCTGCTGCTTGCCATCAAAAACGAGCTCGCCGAGAAGTCGCCCGAGATCAAGGTCAAGTATGCCAACTCCCAGGCATATCTGGACGACCTGATGACCGAGTTCGACCGCCAAAAGAAGAGCAACGCCCCCATCATGCAGGCGTACCACGGCGTGGACGTGCTCATCATCGATGACATCCAAAACATCATCGGCAAGCGCGCGAGCGTGGACTACTTTTTCCAGCTCATGGACGAGTTCATCCGCAACAACAAGAAGGTCGTCATCGCGGCAGACCGCGCCCCCAAGGACCTGAGCATGGACGAGCGCCTGACCAGCCGCTTCAACGCCGGCATGCTCTGCCTGGTCGCAGAGCCCAGCTACGAGATGAAATACAAGATCTTGCAGCGCTATTACGAGAACACCATCGTCGCCGCTCCCGAGGCAGGCGACGACTCACTGTTGGCGGCCTACGGGGGCGACGGCGGGCACCTGACCGATGAGCACTTTAAGCACATGGCAGAGGTGTCGGGCACCAACATCCGCGAACTCGAGAGCTTCTGCGAGCGCTGCGCCGGCGAGGCGGGTGACCGCGAGCGCGAGGGCGGGGAGCTCACCTTTGACGATATCGACGCCATCGCCAGCCAGTACTTCGACACATCGGCCAAAAAGATCAACGTGCAAACGGTTCAGTCCGTCATCGAAGAGCAGTACGGCGTGACGCACGAGGAGCTCATCGGCCCGCGTCGCAACGCCAATATCGCCAAAGCACGCCATATCGCTATCTACCTGGCCATCGAAATGTGCGAGATGACGACCACGGCGGTAGGCGCCGAATTTGGCAACCGCAACCACTCGACCGTCAGCACGAGTTACAAAAAGGTCCAGAAGATGATCCAGGAAGACCGCACCGTCACCGAAGACCTCAAGTCGCTGCGCGATAAAATTACACTACGCTCGTAGGGAAATAGAGACACCTGTTGAAAACTTGTCGAAACCACGGGCATAAGGTGTCTAAAACCCAATCCGCGGTGATGAAAAGTTTTGCGCAGGTTTTGAACGTGGAAAACCACCCCTGTTGCACACAGGTTGCTGTCGATTCTCTTTCTGGGTCTGACCTGCGTCTTTGTGAGTAATCAACAGTTTCGTCAGTGCTATTACTATTATTAAGATATTTATATCTATAGAAAGGTATTAAAAGATGAAGTTCACCGTCAGCCAGAGCTCGCTTACACAAGCCATCGGCGTCGTTATGAAGGGTGTCGCTTCGGCATCCACCCTTCCCATCCTGTCGGGCGTGCTCGTCAAGGCGCAAGACGGCATCTTGGAATTCCAGACCTCTAACTACACCATCTCGATCCGTCATCGCATCGCGGCGCATGTCGAAGAAGAGGGCGAGATGGTTATCCCCTGTAAGATGCTCTCCAATATCACCAAGACTCTCCCCGATGCCCCGGTCACCTTTGAGCTGTCCGAGCGCCAGGTGCTGATCAGTTGCGAGAAGAGCTCGTTCCGCCTGAACACGCTCGATGCCAATGACTTCCCCGAGTTTCCGGCCTATGCCATCGAGAGTGCCGTGGAGCTGCCGACCGATATCTTGTCCGAGATGGTCGGCCGCGTGTGGCGCGTCACCTCGACCGACAAGGCTCGCCCCATCCTGGGCGGCGTGCACATGAAGGTCGAGAACAACACCGTGCGCCTGGTGGCGACCGATTCCTTCCGCTTGGCCGTGTGCGATACGCAGGTCGAGACCTCGACCCTCGAGGGCTCCTTTGAGCTCAACGTTCCGGCTGACGCCTTTAACGACGCACTGAACATCATGGCCAGCCAGGCGACCATCATGATCGGGGCTACCGACACCCAGGTCGTCTTTGAGGCCGGCAACACCACCTACGTGTCGCGTCGTATCGAGGGCGTGTACCCCAACTACAAGCAGCTCATCCCCGATTCGTGCGTGACGAGCGTCAAGATCGACGTCGCCGCCTTTAACGCCGCCCTCAAGCGCGTGGCCGTTATCGCGAGCGCCAACCCCGCCGTCAAGTTCGAGATCGATGTCGAGAACGGGCAGATGGGCCTGTCCTCCATTTCCAATGACCAGGACCTTGCGCAGGAGACGATCGATGTCGAGGCCGAGGGCGAGTCGGGCACCATCGCCTTCAACTACCACTACATCTTCGGCTGCCTCAATGCCCTGTCCAAGGAGAAGGAGATCATGCTGGAGCTCAAGAGCTACTCGCAGGCGGGCATCTTCAAGTCCTACGACAAGATCAACTACCTGTACCTGGTTATGCCGGTCCGCATCTAGCAACCGCCCTATGACCATGTTCGCCCGCGATCTTTCCGTCGCGCACTACCGCAGCTTCGATAGTTATCGCCTTGCCCTGGACGAGGGCGTGACGATACTTGCGGGACCCAACGCGGCGGGAAAGACCAATCTCATAGAGGCGCTGCAGCTGCTGACGAGCGGCGCCTCGTTTAGGCATCCGACCGCAGCCGAGCTCGTCCATGATGGCGTGGGCTCGTGCAAGGTCGAGCTGAGGCTCGAGGGCGACGGCCGCGTGCTTGATATGGGATTGAGCGTGGAGGACGGTAAGCGCTCGTTTAGCCGCAACGGCAAGAGGTGCTCTGCCGCCGGTGTGCGCGGGGCTCTGCCGAGCGTGCTGTTTTGCCCCGACCATCTGGACATGGTTAAGCGAGGCGCCAGTGTGCGCCGCGCCGCCCTCGATGACTTTGGCATGCAGCTGAGCGCACGTTATGCCGATCTTGCGAGCACCTATGGACGCTGCGTGACCCAGCGTAACGCCCTGCTCAAGGAGACCTGGTGCTGTCGCGAGATGCTCGGCGCGTGGAACGATTCGATTGCCCGCGCGGGCTCGGCCCTGCTTGTGCACCGGTTGGCCCTGCTCGACCGGCTGGCGGGCCATGTGCACACTGCCTACGGGCAAGTGGCATCCGGTGAGGCTGCCAACGTGACCTATACGTCCACGCTGGGGGATTTGCCCCAGGTCGATGATCGCGAAGAGCTGAAGGGCTGGGCGTACGAGCGCATGCTGGCTGCCCTTGATGAGCACGCCGACGAGGAAATTCGCCGCGGCGTGACGTTGGTGGGACCGCATCGCGATGAGATTGAGTTTACCGTGGCGGGTCGCTCCGCCCGTTCATTTGCCAGCCAAGGTCAGCAGCGAACGTTGGTTCTGGCCTGGAAGGTGGCGGAGGTGGCCGTGGCTCGCGATGTCCTGGGCACCGCCCCGTTGCTGCTTTTGGACGACGTGATGAGCGAACTCGACGGCGAACGCCGCGGTGCTTTTCTGCGGCTGATCGGCGATGATATCCAGACGGTCATAACCACGACCAACCTGGGGTATTTTACCGATGACCTGCTTGATCGAGCCAAGGTGGTGAGCATGGGTGAGACGTGCTAATTACGAGCGCGAGAGCGAAACGGTTGCCTTCAGTGGATTTTTGAACGCAGAGCGTCAGCGCATCCTGGCGGCCGCGACACCTGAGCGCCGCGCGCAGATGGAGGCTGCCGAGGAGTCGCGCGCGGTCTATCGCGCGTGGAACGCGGTGTGCTCGGGCACGCGCGAGGGGCGGCATGTGACGGGCTTGCGCTACCTGCCCGAGTCCAATGAGCTGCTGGTATATCTCGATTCGCCCTCGTGGACGCAGGAAATGACGCTGTTGCGCGAGATCATCCGCGCGCGCATGGAGCGCGCCGGTGCGCATGTGGACGGCCTGGTGTTCAAAACCACCGCGCCGGGTCACACGCCGCCCGCCGCCAAGCAGCGCCTGCGCCCGGCGACGACCGAGCGCCCGCCGGCCCCGCACGCCGACCTAAGTGAGGCCGAGCGCACCGAGATTGAGCGCCAAGTGGCGCCCATCGAAGACCAAAAACTGCGCGAGGCCCTCGAGAACGCCATGAGAGCCAGTGCCGAGTGGGCCAAGGGCGTGCAGAGCAAAAAAGAGCCTTAAATCGCATCTGGTGGCCTTGTAGAGCCAAATACCCTCGTTCCCGAGGGTATTTTTTTACGATAAACTAGTAAGGCTGTACACATTTTCTTGACTGAAGGAGGACGTGTGGCAAACGAAAACGATTACGATGGCGGCGAGATTAAGATTCTCGAAGGTCTCGAGGCCGTTCGTAAGCGCCCGGGCATGTACATTGGCTCGACGAGCGCCAGCGGTCTTCATCACCTGGTGTGGGAGATCGTTGACAACTCCGTCGACGAGGCCATGGCCGGTTTCTGCACCGAGATCCAGGTGACGGTCCACGCCGACAACTCCATCACGGTCGTCGACAACGGGCGCGGCATCCCCGTCGACGAGCACCCTGTTAAAAAGATCCCGACGCTCGAGGTCGTCATGACGATCTTGCACGCCGGCGGTAAGTTCGATAACTCGGCCTATAAGG
>CABSZR010000003.1 GCA_902482185.1 uncultured Collinsella sp.
GGATCAGGGCCCGCAACAGCCACGTGCCCCCACATCAGCCCAGCGGCCCCAACCAACAACGGCCCCATCGCAGGTCGCTTGCAGCAGCGTCACCGCAGGCGGGGGCCGGGCTTGGTTTTCAGAACGCTCCGCAGACCAGTGTGGCGCCTTGTCCGCGGCTCCGAAGGAGCAGGACAAGGCGCCACACATGGTCGAGGACGTTCTGAAAACTAAGCCCGGCCCCCGCCGGACAGGTCACACTACTCGCAGAGCAGCTTAGCGATCTGGACGGCGTTGGTTGCCGCGCCCTTACGGATTTGGTCGCCGCAGCACCAGAAGGTGATGCCGCGCGCAGCCTCGGGGTTCGAGATGTCGCGGCGCACGCGGCCGACCCAAATCAGGTCCTGGTCGGAGGTGTCCATCGGCATGGGGAAGCGGTCGTGCGCATCCTCGGCGCTCATGTCGTCAACTAGCTTGACACCCGGAGCGGCAGCCAGCGCGGCACGGGCCTCTTCCACCGTGATGTCGCGCTCGAACTCAAGCGTGATGCTCTCGGAGTGCGAGCGCAGCACGGGCACGCGCACACAGGTGCAGTTCACGCGCAGCTCG
This sequence comes from uncultured Collinsella sp., assembly GCA_902482185.1. Lineage (GTDB taxonomy): Bacteria > Actinomycetota > Coriobacteriia > Coriobacteriales > Coriobacteriaceae > Collinsella. The sequence continues at coordinate 589 of CABSZR010000003.1, forward strand.
GGCAGGTGCATGATCTTACGGCCCTCGTTTTGCAACTTCATCTCCTCGGAGGTAAAGCCCTCCTCCTTGACGCCGCCAATCTGCGGAATCAGGTTGCTCGCCAGCTGGGCGGCAAATGCGCGCGGCTCGGGAATCTCCTCGCCACGGCCCAGGGCGGCCAGCTGAGCCTCGAGCTCGGCCATACCGGGAGCGCCAGCACCCGAAGCCGCCTGATACGTCGAGACGATCATGCGCTTCACGCCGGCGAGCTGATGCAGCGGCCACGTGGGAACCAGGCCGATGATGGTCGCGCAGTTGGGATTGGCGATAAGGCCGTGATGCCACTTGATGTCGTCGGCATTGATCTCGGGCACGACGAGCGGCACTTCGGGGTCCATGCGGAAGGCGTGGCTGTTGTCGACCACGACGGCGCCGCGCTTGACGGCCTCGGGCAGTAGCTCCTTCGCGATGTCGTCGCCGGCGGCTCCAAGCACAATGTCACAGCCCTCAAAGGCCTCGGGGCAAGCCTCTTCGATCACGATCTGCTCGCCGCGGAACTCAACGGTCTTGCCCGCGGAGCGTGCACTTGCCAGCAGTTTGAGCTTACCGACCGGAAACTCCTGCTCGTTGAGGCACTCGAGCATCTGGGTGCCCACGGCTCCCGTCGCGCCCAAAATAGCAACCGTGTACTGTTTCATGCTTCCCCCTTTAAAGGTTGTGGCTTTTGCCCGCACGCCGAGCAGGCCGATTATTGTTGCCAGTTTATACAAGAACGGGGCGGGCACGAAACCCGCCCCGTCGAAACGAAACCGAAACGAAACGCCCCGCCGTAGTTTTGTGAGACATGACCCAAAAATCTACCGAGCAGTCGCTACTTTTTGAGCGCGGCCAGAGCGGGATCGACCGGCGTGGGAGCCTCCAAGTCGGAGACCTTCACAATGCCGTTCTCGTCGGAGAAGGCACGGTAAATGGTCCGAATCGCCAGATCGAAGTCCTTCTCCTCCACGCCAATGATGATGTTGATCTCGTCGCAGCTCTGCGAAATCATACGCACGCTCACGCCGGCCTGGCCAAGCATGCCAAACAGGTGACCCGAGATACCTGCGCGCCCGCGCAGGTTACGGCCGACGGTCGCGATAAGCGCCAGGCCCTCGACAACCTCGATCTCGAGCGGCTCGACCTCCTGCTGAATGTCGCCCACGAGCGAGTACAGCGAGTCGTGCACATCCTGCTCCTGCACCACGGCGCCAAAGCGGTCGACACCGGTGGGCATGTGCTCGACGGAAACGTCATAGCGTTCGAACACCGAAAGCGCGCGGCGCATAAAGCCAACACGGGGCTTGGTGCGGTCGCGGGCAACGTTGATGGCGACAAAGCCGCGCTTGCCGGTCACGCCGGTAATGATGGGCTCCGCCTCGCCCTCATCAGCCGTCTCGCTAATGATGGTGCCGGGGTCCTGCGGTGCATTGGTGTTCTTGATGACCAGCGGAATACCCGCCTCACGCACAGGGAACACGGCCTCCTCGTGCAGGACGCTTGCGCCCATGTACGAAAGCTCGCGCAGCTCCTCGTAGGTAACGCGCGCAATGGGCTGAGCCTCGGGCACAATGCGAGGATCGGCAGAATAGAAGCCCGAAACGTCGGTCCAGTTCTCGTACAGGTCGGCGCCTAGGCACTTGGCCAGGATCGAGCCGGAAATGTCGCCGCCGCCACGGTCGAGCAGCTTGATCTGGCCCTCGCGCGTCGCGCCGTAGAAGCCAGGCATAACAAAGCCGCCCTGCTGACCGTACTCTTGCACCAGCTCGGAGGTGCGGTTCATGCTGAGCGTACCGTCGTGATGGAACGCCACAACCGTCGCGGCGTCCAGGAACGGTAGGCCCAGGTACTCGGCCATCAGGCGAGCGGTGAAGTACTCGCCGCGGCTCACGAGCTCCTCGGTAGAGTAGCCGCCCGAGCGGGCGCGCTCGGCAAAGGCCGCAAACTCCTCGCGGATGGGATAGGTGAGTCCTAGCTCGTCAGCAATATCAAAGTAGCGCTGGCCAATGTCCTCGAGCAGCTCCTCACACGACACGTGATACTTAACGTGCGCGTTAACCAGGTAGAGCAGGTCGGTCACCTTGGTGTCGCCCTTAAAGCGGCGACCGCAGGCGGAAACCACCACAAAACGGCGGGCAGGGTCGGCATCGACGATGGCCTTGATCTTCTTGAAGTGTTCGGCGTCGGCGACCGACGAGCCGCCAAACTTGGCAATCTTAATCATGGGCTGGAGGTTACCTTTCTAAAAAGCCTCTGCAAACCTACTTTGCGCGCTCTGATACCATGGTTTCACCGATTGGGACCAAGGCATCCGAGGAGCAGTGTTATATGGGAACTTATCATAGTACACGAGGACGCACTTTATCGTGCTCAAGTAAGGTGGCAATCCGCACCGGCATCGCTCCCGACGGGGGTTTGTTTGTCTCGGACGAGCTTGGCACCCAGCAGGTCGATATCAGCTCGCTTGCAGATAAATCGTACTTTGAAATCGCTCAAGATGTGTTGGGAATGTTACTGAATGATTACACGGCCGAAGAAATTTCGGCGTGTGTCGACGAGGCATACCGCGGCACGTTCGCGAGTGAAGAGGTTACGCCGCTCGTCAAACTCGACGCAGCGCCGGGCGCTGACGCCCCTCAGACCTATGTGATGGAGCTCTTTGGCGGCCCCACAAGCGCCTTCAAGGACGTCGCCCTACAGATGCTCCCCCGCCTCATGGCCCGCACTTCCGCCAAGGACGGCGGCGCCGAGCGCATCATGATCGTCACCGCCACGTCGGGCGACACGGGCAAGGCAGCACTCGCCGGCTTTGCCGACGCCCCGGGCACGGGCATCACCGTCTTTTATCCCGAGGGCAAGGTCAGCCGCGTCCAGAACCTGCAGATGTCCACGCAGGAGGGCGATAACGTCGCCGTCTGCGGCATCCGCGGCAACTTCGACGATGCCCAGAGTGCCGTCAAGCGTATCTTTGCCGATAAGGAGCTTGCCGAGCGTCTTGAGGCCGCCGGCACGGTGCTTTCGAGTGCCAACTCCATCAACGTCGGCCGCCTGGTGCCACAGGTCGTCTACTACTTTGCCGCCTATGCGCAGCTGCTGCGCGCCGGCGCTATCGAGGCCGGCGACGCCGTGGAGTTCTGCGTACCGACCGGCAACTTTGGCGATATCCTGGCCGGCTACTATGCCAAGCGTATGGGTCTGCCCGTCGCCAAGCTCATCGTCGCGAGCGACAAGAACAACGTGCTTGCCGACTTCCTGACCACCGGCGTCTACGACCGTAACCGCCCGTTCTTCACGACCATCTCGCCGTCGATGGACATCCTCATCAGCTCTAACCTGGAGCGCATGCTGTACTTCCTGTCCGACGGCGGCTGCGAGCTCGTTGCCGGCCTTATGGAGCAGCTGGCACAGACTGGTCGCTACGAGGTGCCCGCCGAGCTGCTGGCCAAGATTCAGAGCGTCTTTGGCTGCGGCTGGGCCAGCGAGGACGAGGTCCGCGTTGCCATCAAGAGTTGCTGGGACGCCAACGGCTACGTGATCGACCCGCACACCGCTTGCGGCTATCACGTCTTTGAAAAGGTCGCTCCCGCCGAGGGCGCCAAGGCTCGCGTGCTGCTTTCGACCGCCAGCCCCTACAAGTTCCCGCGCGCCTGCTGCGATGCCCTGGGGCTCGACGTTCCCGAGGACGACTTTGAGGCCATGCGCGTGCTCGAGCAGGCCACCAACACGGTCGCCCCGACCCAGCTCGCCGAACTCGAATCCAAGCCCGTCCGTTTCGAAGACGTCTGCGATGTCGATGAGATGGCGAGCTACGTCGAGTCCGCAGCAAAAAAGATGGCCACCAACTAAACCCCTTATTAAGCGCCGGCGAAAGCCGGCGCACCTTCTTTTATCAGATACCCACCGGGATGATGACGAACTGACATGCGGGTCTGTCTGTTTAGTTCGTCGCGAGTTCCGCACGAGCCGGAAAGCACTTAATGTGCTTTCCGAGCGAGCCAGGACTGCCCGAGCAGCGAACTAAACCGCCAGACCCGCCCAGGAGGACCCACATGATCAAAATCACCGTCCCAGCAACCAGCGCCAACCTAGGCATCGGCTACGACACCCTCGGCATGGCCGTCAGCCTCTACTCGCACTTTACCTTTGAGCGCGCCGATAAACTCGCCATCACGGGCTGCCCCGAAGAGTTCCAAAACGAGGACAACCTGGTCTACGTCAGCTTTGTCGATGCACTGGCCGCATGGGGCGAGCCGGCTTTTCCCGTTGCCATCGACATTCAGACTGACGTTCCCGTCGCCCGCGGCCTAGGCTCCAGCTCCACCTGCGTCGTCGCCGGCATTATGGCCGCCGCCGCACTGACAGGCCACACCGTCGACCGCGCCGAGCTTGTTCGCATTGCCACCGAAGTCGAGGGCCATCCCGATAACGTCGCCCCCGCCATCCTGGGCGGCGCCGTCTGCTCCTTTACGCCGACCGATTCGCTCCCCCAGTGCCTGCGCTACGAGGTGAGCGATCGCCTGCGTTTTATTACCGTGATTCCGCCCTACGAGGTGCATACGAGCGAAGCGCGCAAGGTTGTGCCGCAGGAGATTCCACTCTCCACCGCCGTATGGCAAATGGGCCGCATCGCCGGCATGACGCGCGGCCTGGAGACCGGCGACCTTGACCTGATTGCTGCCGCCAACGACGACCGCATCCAGGAGCCCTATCGCCGCCGCCTCATCCCCGACTACAACGCCGTGCGCGACACCTGCCTTAACGGAGGCGCCAAGACCATCTGGATCAGTGGCTCCGGCTCGACCCTCATGGCCGTGACTGACGACACCATCGTGGCGAAGTTCCTGCAGGTCAAGCTGCGTGAGCAGTTCCCCAAGTGCGACACGCACATTCTGACGTGCGACACGGAAGGCGCTCAAATCGAGTACCTGTAGACATCGCCGATCGGTCTGTCCGGGCCACCCAGGGGCATCCCCTTAAAAACGTCCTCGCACTTGAGGCCCACTTATCCTGCTCCTTCGGAGCTGCGGATAAGCGGGCCTCGTGCTGCGGAATGTTTTTAAGGGGATGCCCCTGGGTGGCCCTATGGCAACGTAGCTAGCGATGTCTACAGGGACCCACGCTTTGAAGGGGCGCCAGGCTGAAATCATGGCCTTTTATTGATAGGGGCTCTTACTAGGCTGGGGCACTTATTAGAGGCAGGCTTCGGCGATGCGGCGCTTGAGTTCGTCGATGCCCACGCCGGTTTGGGAGCTTGTGATGATTACGTTTTCGGCCGGGACGTTGAGCTGCTTTTTGATGGCTGCCACTTGGCGGGCCTGCTGGGTGCGGCTGAGCTTGTCGGCCTTGGTGAGGCAGACGATAAAGTTAAACTCGTTGCCCCGCAGGTAGTCGATCATGTCATGGTCGAGCTTGCTCGGGTCGTGGCGAATGTCCACCAGCGATACAACCAGGTTAAAGCTGCGCTCGGAGTCGAAGAAGTCACCGATGAGCTCGGCCCAGCGGTCACGCTCGGCCTTGGAACGGCGGGCGAAACCGTAGCCCGGCAGGTCGACGAAGTGCACGTCGTCAGCCTCAAAGAAGTTGATGTTGCTCGTCTTGCCCGGCGTGCTCGAAACCTTGACCAGATTCTTGCGGCCAAAGAGCTTGTTCATGATCGACGACTTGCCCACGTTGGAGCGGCCGACGAAGCTCACCTCGGGGCAGGTGGACTCGGGAATCTGCGAAACCTTGCCATAGCTGGCAACGAACTTGGCAAGCTGGTAGTTAATGGAATCGGCCATGGACACTCCTTGGTCGTAGGTTCTTACAAAAAAAGCGCGCTAATAGATAGCAGCGATACGGCGAACGATATCGAGCGTAATGCCACTCGCGGTGCGGGCATACTCGAACAGGTCGAACTCGCGGTCGCAAATCGCATCGTACGCCTCGTCACAATTATCGCTGATAGCGCGCAGCACCAGGCAATCGACACCATTTTTGGTTGCGACATGGGCAATTGCCGCGCCCTCCATGCCGACACAATCGGCATGCGTCGCCTCGATAGCGTCGTTGCGCATGGCGGCGCCCGTCACAAAGCGGTTACCCGTGGCAATCGTGCCGACCAAGAACTGCTTTGCGCCCTCGTTCGAAGCGGCTGCATTTGTCGAAGCATCAACAAACCCACGCTCAGCAAGCACATCGGCAGCAATATCGACCAGCGCAGGCGTCGAGCCAAACTCCTCGAGCCCCGGTGCAGACTCGGCGATAAGCGCGGTATCGGTATCCAGATAGCGCAGGCATTTGCCGATGACCACGTCGTCGATATGGAGCTTGGGGTTCAAACCGCCCGCAATGCCCGAAAACACAACAGCCTGCGGAGCATACTTGCTAATGAGGTGCTGCGTCGCGGCAGCGGCATTCACCGTGCCCATGCCCGCCGTTGTGGCGACAATCATCAGGCCGTCGAGCTCACCGCTCACAACGGTTAAGCCTGCCTCCCGTGCCTCGCATACGTCGCTCAGCTCTTCCTTAATCTGCATGATCTCTTTTTCGAGCGCACCGATAATCGCGATGGTAGCCATACCATTCCCCAAACCTATACGAAATTCTCAACCACGGTATGGTACCAGCATTTTGTTTGCCAACGCCAAACGAACACGCTAGGCCAGCGCAGCTCGCATATCAAAGAACGCCTTAGCAATCGCAGCCGTAACCTCGCTCGAGCGGTCGCTCCACGGCATCGATGTCATGATGCTCATGACATAGGTACGGCCATCGATGTCGATAAGGCCCGCATCGCATGTCGAATAGCAACCATCCTCGCTAATCCAGCCTGCCTTGTTGCGCACCAAAACCTGCTCGTCCGCAATGCCATCGCGAATAAACGAGCGCGATGTTGATGTCAGAAGGCCCGACAACCACTGTGAAGTCTCGGTATCCATGCTCAGATACTCGCTCATCTCACGCCATAACCTCGCAGAAGTGCGCGGGCAGTAGGTCGGAAAATCACTCATCGGATCCAGTGCCGTATCGTAACCGATGCCAAGACCGACAATCCAATCCTCGTAACCGACACGGTCAAACGCCGCACGTAACGCGATAAACGAATCGTTGTCCGAGTTGACGACCGCGGCCTCGATCAGGTCGCGCACTGTCTGCCAACCCATGTTGTAGCCACCATACGTGGCTAAAGGCCAATCGAGCGACACCTGCCCCGATTCGACCAACATCTCGCAAATATAGAGTGCATGCAGCGCCTTATAACTGCTCGCTCCATACACCTCAACATCGGCGTTATACGTCACGCCCCCACCGCTCGATAGGTCGTAGAACACTACACCCACGTCGCCCAGCTCCTGCGCCCGACACAGGGCATCCTGGAGCGAGGCAAGGCTCTCATCCTCCAAGGCAGGAGTCTTGTTATCCACCAACGAGAAGGTCCGAACGGTATCACCCGAAGGGATATCGTTGAAGTCCGCCTTCGAAAGTCTCGTCTTGAGATCTGCCGTCGACAGAGCTTGATCTGCCGGCGCTTTGGACTTTGAAACCTTCTCGTTTTGCAGCTGTACCGTTGACGCATCTGGGCGCCCCGTTCGCTCCGAGGCGTAGGTTTTAACGGTAATTCCGAGGATAATAACCGCCGACGTTAGCATCCCAATGGCGGCAATCTTCCTCACGCGGATGCGAGCGCCGGCAAGGCCACGCGAAGACGTGCCCTTCGTCTTATATCTGCCGCCATGCTGCGGCACATACTCGTCCCGCGATGCGTTGTTTCGCACGTGGTCTCCTGACTGCCACCGTTTATATACGAGCAGCATGATACCGAGCAGGCATTTCTTTCCAAAGATATTCAGCGGCGTTTAAGGTGTCTTTAAAGAAACCACAAGCGTATTTATCCATATGGCACGATTCTGTTGCGCATCTCCGCCCAAAACGCAGTTGCGGTGAAATAGTTCCTGTTTGGGCGGCATAAGCCGAAAAACAAGAACTATTCCACCGCAACTTGACGGGGCTCTTTGGCAATCAGTTTGGTGTCCAGGGGCACTCATTTAAGTCTGTCCCCAATGAGTGCCTTTGGGGAGCGAAAATGGCTCGCTAGCCGATGGCGTTTTTGAGTTCCGCGCGGCGCTTTTTCATACCCGTCATGACGGCGTTGCGCAGCTCGGGCATGCGCGCGGTATCCATCTGGGGCACGCCCTCGAGCTTATAGGGAATGCCCAATTGCTCGTACTTGACGACACCCATCGTGTGATACGGCAGCATTTCCAGACCGACCACGTTATGCCACGGGGCGATTAGACGACCGAGTGCCTCGCACTCCTCAACCGTATCGGTAATGCCCGGCACCACCACGTGACGGATAACGACCTTAATCTTGCGACGCGCGAGCTCATCACCAAACGCCAGAATGCGTGCGGGATCGCAACCGGTCAGCTTTTTATGCTCGACGGGATCGGCGTGTTTAATGTCGAGCAGCACCATGTCGGTCTCGTTGAAAACGGCATCGAACTTCTCAGAGTGGTTGGGGTCGAACGCATAGCCGCAGCTATCCAAGCAGGTATGCACGCGACCATCGGGGTTGTTGTGCATTGCGCGGAACAGGTCGGCCAAAAACGCGGGCTGCAGGAGCGGCTCGCCGCCGGATACCGTAATACCACCGCTGCGGTAAAACTCATGGTTGCTCTGGAACTCGTCCATCAGGTGCTCGACGGTCACCATGGTGCCGCCGTTCACCGACCAGGTATCGGGGTTGTGGCAATACGCACAGCGCATGGGGCAGCCCTGAACAAACACCACAAAGCGGATGCCGGGTCCATCGACCGTTCCCATCGTCTCAATCGAATGCACGCGGCCCAGGACAAACGCAGAGTCCTCAGGACGAGCGTCCACACCCTCGAGCGTCATCTCAGCCATTCCCGCTACCTTGCCTCTCATTGGTTTTAGCTACATAAATGCCAGAGCCATTCTAGCCCATACGTTTGCGTTTAAACGTCTCGGGCTAGAATGGCACGTTTTAATCTATCCCCCATTACCGTGACGGGAGCCCATGTCGAGATGTGAAGGCGAAGAATGCTCGCCTACAGCCTTTACGCCTTGAGCGTGAGCACCGCACCGAAGGCGGTCGGGCCGCAATGGCTCGAGATGACACCGCCGACCTGAGTCCAGGTAACGTCCTTAAAGCCCAGGTCGTGCGCATAGACTTCCATGTCGTCGCGCAGCTCCTGGGAAAGGCCTACCGAATACGCCAGGCCAATGTGCGAGTAGTCAATCTCGCCCTTCGCAACCATGTGGTCAATAAAGGCACGGGCGCACTTGAGCATAGAGCCGCGGAACTTCTTGGTTGCCACGAACTTGCCGCCCGTTACCTCAATGCAGGGCTTAATCTTGAGCAGATGGGCACCGAGGAATGCCACGTTGGATAGACGACCGCCCGCCTTAAGGAAGGCTAGGTCGGTAGGAACAAAGCCCAGCAGCACACGGTCCATGACGGAATTCGTAAAAGCAAAGATCTCGTCGACGGTGGCATCGGGGTGAGCCTCGATGTATTTGGCGGTCTCGACGACAACGAGCGACTGGCCCACCGAGACAAAACGCGTATCCATGGAGAATACGTAGTCGCGGCCCTTAGCCGCAATCTTGGAGGACTGATGCGAGCAAGTCGTGACTTCGGAGTACGCAAGATGCAGAATGGTCGCATCGGGCTGCTCGGCATGGATACGGTCATATACGTGCGCAAAATCCGCAGGCGCACAGCCACTGGTCTTGGGCATTACGCCAAACTCGTTGCAGCGTGAATAAATCTCGAGCGGATCGATCGAACCGTCCTCGACGGTCTCGTCACCAATCGTGACATGCATGGGCACGCGCACGATGCCGTAGCGCTCGCAGAGCTCCGGCGTCACATCCGACCCAGACTCAACCACGATTACGTACTTGCCCATTATTATCACGACCCATCTCGACATTGGCTTTTCAATACATGGCACGCGCCGCCGCACTGTTGCACAACGGCGTCCAAGCGCCAAAGAGACGCCGCCCCTTGCGCACAACAAAGGACAGCGTCTCCCTGGAAAACTCCGTGCTTATCTGAGATTCTACACGGTTTATTAAGGAGTGTTACTTACTCCGCAAACGGCAGCTATACACGATAAACGGTAGTTCGCTGCGGCAACTGCGACACATTCCGCCCGGCAAGTCCAATCGTGCTCCACGCACGGTTAATGCGCGAGGCGGTAGAAATTCATCGATGCCGCACCCTCGGCGTGCAGCTCCATCGCCGGAACCGCCGGCGAATAGGTACGGCTCGTAAGTGCCGCCTCGCCGCCATTTGCAAAAATCTCGACCATCGTAGTGTCCGAAAGCACGCGCAGGTCGCGAAGCTCGCCGAGCTCAATCGACCTCTGGTCGCGCCCATAGCCTTCGTCACCCATATCGAGGGTAAGCATCCCGTCCGTATAACGCACAAAGACACCCTTGCGGATTTCGAGCTCGACCATCTTGGCGCCCTCGCAGGAAACCACAAGATCAAACAGGCGGCCCGGCTCCTCAACGGTTTCACCGCCTGTCGCGCGAACGCAGTCGCCGCGCATCCTCTCAATCTCGTGCGCCGGCTGCTGGCAGAGCTTACCATCGCGCATGCTCAGCTCTCGCGGCACCGTCAACGCGCACTGCCACCCGCGCGCCACCGTCGGGTTTTCCGCCGTCGCATCGGGGCAACCCGACCATCCGATCATCAAACGCCGGCCTGCAGCATCCTCAAAGGACTGCGGAGCATAGAAATCAAAACCGGCATCGACCATCGGGGGCATGCCCTGCCCGGTGATCTTAAAACTCGGCGCCTCCCAATCGGCCTCGATAGGGAACCACACGCACTGATGCGGATTGCGGTAACGCCAACCATCGGCAGGCACACCCTGCGGACAGCAAACGAGAATAAGCTCGCCATCAAGCTCAAACAGATCAGGGCACTCCCACATAAAGCCAAACTTCTCGCCCAGCTCAATGCGCGTCGCATAGCTCCAGACCCCTAAATCACGCGAAGTATAGACAAGCGCGCAGCCACGGTCGTCTTTCGTACGAGCGCCCAGAACCATGTAGTAGATACCATCGTGCTCAAGGATCTTGGGGTCGCGCACGTGCGTACCGATATCGTCGGGGTAATCGACTGGTCCAACAGCCATGCGCTTCTCGCCCAATTCGTCGGGATTCTCGGCAACCATATGAATCTGGTTTTGCTCACGGCCCGTCAACACGTAGTCGTAATCATCGCGGTCAAAATGCTTGACGTTGCCGGTATAGAAGTAGTGAATCTTGCCATCACGTACAAAGGCAGAACCAGAATACGCTCCGCTCGAATCCAAATCGGAATCGGGGAACAGCACGGGGCCGTGATTCTCGTACGTCACAAAATCCTTTGTCGTCAGATGGTTCCAAAGCACTGGACCGCCATGCGCAGCATCGAACGGATCGTATTGATGATAGATGTGATACGTATCACCAATCTGAACCAAACCGTTGGGGTCGTTGAGCCAGCCAAGCTCAGGCTCCACATGGAACAAAAGCCTATCGGGGTCGGACGCGATGCGAGCCGCCGTCTCATCCTGTCCGACACGCCACTGCTCATAGTCCGCGCGTGTCACCTTGTTTTTTTGATTTAACATCGCCGTTGACTTTCTCGTCTATGGGGAAGGACGCTCGACTCACACGAGTCGAACGCCCTTCCTCAAATGGACTTATCCTCAGATTACGCTGAACGGCTCAACTAGAAGCTAACGTCGAAGCCAGCGCCAGCGCCCTCTTCATCGGTGGTCGGCACGCCCTTTGCCTTGTTGTAGGCAAAGATCAAGACGATCGGCACGATAAAGGCGATGAGATTGCCAGCCACATACCACACGAGGGTCTCGGGCGTGACGATGAGCAGGCCAAGCACGCCGGTCAGACCCTGACCGATGGCGCGCACCTCAAAGAGCTTCACGAAGGCACCGCCGCAGCCTGCACCGATGCAAGCGCAGATGAACGGGATGATCGAGTAGCGCATGTTTGCAGCAAAGATAGCGGGCTCGGAGATTCCGACCAGCGTCGGGATAAAGGACGACATGCAGATGTTGCGCTCTTTGGAATGCTTCTTGTGAATGAGGTACATGCCGATGGCGCCGCCGCCCTGGGCGATGATGGAAACCGACCAGATGGCCTGGATGTAGTTGAAGCCAGTCGTGGCAACAAGGTTTGCCTCGATACCCTGGATGAACTGATGCGTACCGGTAACGACGAGCGGCTGCAGGAACGCGGCGAAGACAAAGGCACCAAAGACGCCCATCCTGTTGTACAGGATATCGATTACGCCGGCGAGGACGTCACCGATCAGGTTGCCGAGCGGGCCGAACACGGTGAACAGGGCAACGTTAGCAAGAATCAGGGTAACGGTCGGGACAAAGACGAACGAAACGACCTCGGGGATGTACTTCTGGGCAATCTTTTCGACCTTAGCCATAAACCAGGCAGTCAGGATTGCGGGGAACACACCGCCCTGGAAAGCAACCATGGGAATGGATAGCGGACCGAAGTTCCAGTACTCAGCACCCGTCGGGTCCATAACGAACGTGTTGCGGTTCATGAGGCTCGGGTGAACCATGACGATACCGACGAGGATGCCCAGGATCGGGTTACCGCCAAAACGCTTGACCGCGCTGTACATAACCAGGACAGGCAGGTAGTCGAACGTGGTGGCGATAATGGCAAAGAAGCTTGCGAGGTTCTTGAGGAACTCGCTGTGATCGGCGAGGCTGCCCTCCATGCCAAAGAGGCCGTTGGCAACGATCAGCGACTTAAGGCCGATGATGATAGCGGCACCGACGAAGGCAGGAATGATGGGGATAAAGATGTCCGAGAACACCTTGAGGACCGAGAAGAACTTGCCTTTCTTGTCCGCCTCGGCACCCTTGACCTCGGAAGCGCTGATCTCCTTGACGCCAGTCAGAGCCATAAAGGCGTCGTAAACCTTGTTGACGGTACCGGTACCAAAGATGATCATGAGCTGGCCGCTGTTGTACAGCACGCCCTTGACGCCATCGATGTTCTCGAGCTCGGCCTTGTTGTATTTGCTCGTATCCTTGAGCACCAGACGCAGACGGGTCACGCAATGCGTGGCGCCCTCGATGTTCTCCAGTCCGCCGACGTTGTCGACGACTTGCTGGGACACTGCCTTGTAGTCCATGTTCCTCTCCATTCCTTTTCTAAATCATAAAACGGTTCGTTGCCGCTACAGAGACGCGATCGTTGCGTTTGCGCACTTGAGCGCACCGTCGGTGACGGTAAGCGCCACACCCTGGCCCTGCTTGTTGCAGAAGCGAGCGTTGAGCGCAACATCATCGACAAAGATGGTCGCGATGTCGTCGTCGACGACCAGACGCACATGGTGAGTGCCCTCGCCCTTAAAGAACAACGGACGCTCGAGGCCCATGTTGTTGACCTGGAACCACGGGTACTGGGGAGCCGGCGTGAACTCGAGCTTGCCCTCGCGCAGGTTGGCGCGGAACTCATAGGCAAGACCGGTCTCGGCGTCCTCGGCGAACTTGACCGAGAAGCCGGCAGCGTTACCGCCGAGCTCAATGTCGGCATCGAGCAAGTAGGTGGAGCCGGCATCCGCGGCGAGCACCTGCTCGACCTTGCCCGACTCGCAGGAAAGCTCAAAGGTCTCGACTGCCTTAGCCTCGCCAAAGGCGCCAAGCATGCTGTCGGGGAGCTTGGTGCCGAGCGTTCCGTCGGCACGCTGAACGATCTCGAGGGGCATAAAGGTGCCACCCCATAGGTAAGAGCTGGGGTCGCCGCCCTCGTCACGCGTAGGAACCCAACCAAAGAGAACGCGACGCTCGCCATCGAATGCGGTGCGAGCGGCGTAGTACGCGCGGCCGTCGAAGGAGTCGTCAGCGGGGGTAATCCAAGGACCGTTGATGGACTTGGACATGCGGTAACGGGTCTTGTTGCCGTCGCTGTACTCGGAAAAGACGAGGTACCACCAGTCGCCCATCTTAAAGAGATCAGGCATCTCAAACATGGTGTACAGGCCCGGGTTCCACCAGTCGCCCTGGAACTCCCAGTTGGTCAGATCCTTGGAGGTGAACTTGACCAGGCGGCCGGTCATCAGACGCTTGTCCTCGCCCACACGCGTGCCGAGGATGAGCATGTACTCTTCGTTCTCCTCATCCCAAAGCACAAAGGGATCGCGCCAGTTGCGGTCATCGTAACCCTCCTGGGGCGGAAGCAGCGTCTCGGCGATGTTCTTCTCCCACTTGACGGCGTCGTCGCTCGTTGCGTGAAGAAGAACCTGCTTCATCAAACGTGCGCGGACCTTATCGCGATTGCAACCAGTGTAGAGCGCATGGTACTTGTCGCCCACCTTAAACACCGTGCCGGCATAAATGTACTGGTCGACTTCCTCGTCGCCGCCACGCTCAAGGCTCTCGCCAAAGTCCTTGTAGTTGACGAAATCCTTGGTCGTAGCGAGTGCCCAGCCAAACGGCTCTCCGAAAGGTTCGGGGTTACGCGTGTCACGCTGATGATAGAGATAGAACGTGCCGTCCTCGCCGTACGGCATGATGTCGCCTACCCAAATTCCCTCAGGCTGGTAATACACCTTGTGCATCCGAGACTTCCTTTCCACGACATACTAACTCGGTACAATGGCAAGATATGTCAATCGTTTTCATATGTCAAACGTTTTCACACCAATACGTCTTTTCGCAGTTCCAGTCGTCGGCAAACGGTTGACATATGCCGGTGAACGGTCATCAGAGGCGTTTGAGGAATTCTTTTGGCACGGGATGAACTACGCGGTTTTGCCCTCGATAAGCTCAACGGGAAGCTTGATATTCGACACGGGCTTTTCACCGTTAATAAGAGCAATGATGGATTGCGCCGCGAGCTCTCCGATGCGATCGATATCTTGACGTACGGTTGTTAAGTCAGGCATAAACGTCATAGTGCGGCGGGCACCATCCGCGCCCACGACCTTAATGTCGTCTGGAGCGCTCAAGCCGCGCTGCTTCATCACGTTGAGACAGATGGCCGCCATCGTATCGTCTCCCGCAAAGATGCCGTCAATATCGGGGTTCTCATCGAGGATCTTCGCAACGACCGCGCCCTTTTCGTCGTCGGGCTTAACGAACTCAACCTCACGGACAAGCGCGGACAAGCCGGCCTGCTCAACAACATCGAGGTAGGCATCGGTACGCTTATTGGCAGGCATGCGCATGCGGCTATTGCTGCGCAGGCACAGGATACGCCTGCAGCCGTCATCAATCAGACGGCGCGTGGCGAGCTCGCCAATGCCATAGCTGTCACTTGCAATCTGGACAGAGCCCTCGCCAAGATCGCAGTCGATGCCAACCAGGCTCAAGCCCATCTCGGCATATGCCTCGGCACCGATATTGAGGGAGTTGACGATGACGCCGTCGACCATATTGCGGCGGAGCATGTCGATATAGGAACGCTCAAGATCGGGTCGATTGGCGCTGTTGCACAGCAACATCTTAAAGCCGTTTTCCGCTAACGTGCGCTCGACCGCCTGCACAACCTGAGCATGGAACGGGCTGCTCACAAAGGGAACGATCATACCGATAAGATTAAGGCGACCGTTGAGCATGGCACGGGCGATATCGTTGGGCGTATAGTTGATGCGCTCCATCGCGGCATGGACCTTATCGCGGGTCTCTTGGCTAATATAGCCGCGATTATTCAGCACGCGAGATACCGTAGTAGGCGAAACCCCCGCCACCGCTGCAACTTCCTTGATGCCAGGCTTAGCAGAATCCTTAGAACGAGCGCCCTCGCGAGCCATAGCACCCTCCCCCATCAACATGTCATACGTTTACATACGAACAAAGCATACCCCAACAACAGCGGGAAGACGGTAACAGCACAAGTAAGTAAACGACTCATCCAAATAATTAGGAGAGTTCCGCCTAAAGGGTGACTACACAGGACCCCCGCCGGGCCGCTTTGGGTTACTTTCCAAAACATTTCCGCAGGACGCAAAGGGCTCCGCCGCGCGAAGCGCGCAGCGGAGCCCTTTGCATGTCCGAGGACGTTTTGGAAAGTAACCCAAAGCGGCCCGGCGATCCTGCGGGAGTTAAACCCCTTTAGAACTTGTCGTGGAAGGTACGCGCAATGACCTCGTCCTGCTGCTCCTTGGTGAGCGTGTGGAAGTTCACGGCATAGCCGGAAACGCGGATGGTCAGCTGCGGATACTTCTCGGGGTGAGCCTGAGCGTCGAGCAGCGTCTCACGGTTGAAGACGTTGATGTTCAGGTGGTGGCCACCCTTCTCGGCGTAAGCGTCGAGCATGTGGACCAGGTTATCGGCCTGGGTCTCGGAAACTTCAGAAACCTTCATAATGTGTCTCCTTCGATTAATAGGCGCCGGCCGAAACCGGCGCGCTAATCAGTAATCGTTATTGTTAGTATAGCACTAACAATAGTTACTCGCCCAGCTGATCAAGGTCGATATCGCCAAAGAACACCTGGTCCTCCTTGCCGAGCGCACTCGGGATGATGGAGAAGGTGTTGGAGATGCCGTCCTGAGCATCGCGGAACGGGAGCTTGGAAACCGAAGACAGCGAAGCGATGGCGCCGTGGCTATCGCGCTTGTGCATGGGGTTAGCACCCGGGGCGAACGGCTGACCAGCCTTGCGGCCGTCGGGCGTGGAGCCGGTCTTCTTACCGTACACGACGTTGGAGGTAATGGTCAGAACCGAGGTCGTGGGCACGGAGTTGCGGTAGGTGTCGTTCATGCGGATGTACTCCATGAACTGGTGCACAACGTCGTGAGCGATCTGGTCGACGCGGTCGTCGTCGTTACCGTACTTGGGGAACTCGCCCTCGGTCTCGAAGTCGACGATGATGCCGTTCTCGTCACGGACGGGGTGGACCTTGGCGTACTTGATGGCGGACAGGGAGTCAGCCACGACGGAAAGGCCAGCGATGCCCGTAGCGAACCAGCGGTGCACGTGCTTGTCGTGCAGAGCCATCTGAATGCGCTCGTAGCAGTACTTATCGTGCATGTAGTGGATGATGTTCAGCGAGTTGACGTACACGCCAGCGAGCCACTTCATCATGTCGTTGTACTTGGCCACAACGTCGTCGTAATCGAGCGTATCGCCCTCGACGGCGCGATACTTGGGGCCGACCTGCTTCTTGGAGACCTCGTCAACACCGCCGTTGAGTGCGTACAGCAGGCACTTGGCCAGGTTGGCGCGGGCGCCGAAGAACTGCATCTCCTTGCCGATGCGCATGGAGGACACGCAGCAGGCGATGCCGTAGTCGTCGCCGTGGTAAACGCGCATGAGGTCGTCGTTCTCGTACTGGATCGAGGAGCTGGCGACAGAAGTCTTGGCGCAGAACTTCTTGAAGTTCTCGGGCAGACGGGTCGACCACAGAACGGTCATGTTAGGCTCGGGGCTGGTACCCATGTTCTCGAGCGTGTGCAGATAGCGGTAGCTCATCTTGGTAACGAGCGTACGGCCGTCAACACCCATGCCGCCGATGGACTCGGTGACCCACTGCGGGTCGCCGGTGAACAGGGCCTGGTACTCGGGGGTACGGGCAAACTTGACCATGCGGAGCTTCATGATGAAGTGATCCACGAACTCCTGGATCTGCTCCTCGGTGAAGGTACCGTTGGCAAGGTCGCGCTCAGCGTAGATGTCGATGAACGTGGAGGTACGGCCGATGGACATAGCGGCGCCGTTCTGCTCCTTGACGGCAGCAAGGTAGGCGAAGTACATCCACTGGATGGCCTCCTGCGTGTTGGTAGCAGGGTTGGAAATATCGAAACCATAGGTCTCGGCCATCATCTTGAGCTCGCCGAGGGCGCGGATCTGCTCCTGCAGCTCCTCGCGATCGCGGATGTTGTCGGCGGTCATGACCGTCGGGGTGGAAGCCTTCTGGGCCTCCTTGTCCTTAATCAGGTAGTCGACACCGTACAGGGCGACACGACGGTAGTCGCCGATGATGCGGCCGCGGCCATAGCCATCGGGCAGACCGGTGATGATGTGAGCCGAGCGGCAAGCACGCATCTCGGGGGTGTAGACATCGAAGACGCCAGCGTTGTGGGTCTTGCGCTCGAAGGTGTAGCGCTCGACAACGTTCTCGTCAACCTTATAGCCGTGCTGGCTGGCAGCCTGGCAAGCGATGCGGATACCGCCGTTGACGTGCAGAGCGCGCTTGAGCGGCTTGTCGGTCTGGAGACCGACGATGGTCTCCTTCTCGCGATGGGCGTTATCGATGTAGCCAGCGGGGTGGCTCACGATACCCGTGACGGTCTTGGTGTCCATATCGAGGACACCGCCCTGCTCGCGCTCCTTGAGCAGCAGGTCGAGAACCTCGCCCCACAGCTCCTTGGTACGCTCGGTCGGACCGGCGAGGAACGACTCGTCGCCCTCGTAGGGGGTGTAGTTCTTCTGGATGAAGTCTCGGACGTCAACCTCTCCCGTCCAGATGCCTTCCTTGAAGCCTTCCCATGCCTCCTGCATTGTGTAACCACGCTCCTAGTTACGTGTAATGCGGCGCTCTCTCACACCGCTGCTTATTGAATTCTTGAATTTTCGGCTTGCACTACCGGCTTCTTCCGTTCTTCACCACACGTTGGTGCAGGAAAAACGTTTGTCCACCTTGGAACTACAACCCAAAACCCAAGATTTCACCCGTTTGAGAAGGATAACATAGCGACCCTCTCCATCTGGGCTGTTATATGTTTCTTTTTTTATATCATAAGGGCGTTTTTTACAAACCCGCAGGAAATGCGAGCGCGAACAACTACCGTTCACCGATTTGTATGTTATTTTTCCTTGCCTTTGTACGACCTTCGCTCTAGCTGTTATGCCAGCTTTAGCAGGGTAAAGTGTCCCAGAGACCCTACAGAAACTGCAGGGCGGCCACGGGATCCCCCGTGGCCGCCCTGTGGCGTAGCTAGTTTTTAGCTTTGATTGCCGCTTGGCATTAGGCGGCTGCGGCGGCCTTGTCGGTCGTTGCCTTGCTATCGCCGTTGCCCTGGCCCTCAAAATGCTTGTAGCACCAGCTGGTGACCAGCGGGGTCAAAATAGCCGTCACGATTGCGCAGGCAGCAACCTGTGCCGTAGCCGTCGCGAGCACGGCGCCACCGTACATGGCCCCATTGACGCTTGCCATGGCAGCAGGCGTGGCCACATTGGCTCCGGCGCAGCTTGAAATGGCCGCACCTGCGACACCCGTACCGCCCGTGAGCTTATCGACCGCGATGACGGGAATTGCAAAGACCACCGAGCAGATCACGCCGAGCAGAATACCGGGAAGACCGCCATTAATGAGCTGGCCAAAAGTCATGGTCGAGCCCATAGCAAAGAAGACGAGCACGATGATGGCGGAAAGTGCCGGTGCCATCATCTTCTTAAAGCTGGGGAAGAGGTTACCCAGAATAATGCCGACGACGATCGGCAGGATGGCGCCCACGAGCGACCAGCCGATCGGAGCCTGGCCGGCGGCGCCGAGCACGATCATCGTGACCGGAGGGCCGACAACCAGCGTGGTGATGGCGACGGCGCCACGCTCGGCTTCGTTGCCCATGGTGCCCATCAGACCAGCGTACATAGCGTTGTTGGCGCCGGTGCAAGCGGCCAGCATCACCATGGCAGAGATGCCAAACAGGTTGTCGTTGAACACATAAAGGATGAGCAGCGACACGGCAACGACCACGATTTGCTTGACGGCGATGATGATGGCACCGCGGGCAGCGGCGGCAGGAGCACTCTTAAACGAAATCGTCGTACCGACGATAAGCAAAAAAGCGCCCACGAGCGGGCCTGCACCCTGCTGGGTCATGCCAAGCGTAAAGCTGCCGAGCGTTTTGAACAGGTCAGGGAACAGCGTGTTGAGCAGGCAGCCCAACAAAAGCGGCACCAAAATATTGGCACCCGGGATGGAGGACATCTTAAAGAACGGCTCCTTTGCCGCCGGCGCCTCCACCGCAGTCGATTCACTCATATATATCTCCTTTGGATGCATGCGAATCGTAGCCGCACGCGCCTATATCAGAAAGAAGGCGACGGTCCCGAGTCGCAGGAGCCGTCGCCGAATAATCGTCGTGGGGTATTACCCGTCCAGGACGATGCCGCCGTCGCAGTCGCCGATCTCGCCGTTCACGAAGCTGGCGAGGTCGGAAGCGAAGAACAGCACCATCTGCGCAGGCTCGCTGGCCTGGGCGGCGCGGCCCAGAGGAATACCGTTGATGATGCGCTGAGAGTTCTCGTCAGAGAGAATCGAGGTCATATCGGTCAACGTAAGCGACGGGCACACGGCATTGCAGCGGACGCCAAACTTGCCGCCTTCCTTGGCGACTGCCTTGGTTAGACCGTTAACACCGGCCTTGGAGCTGGCGTAGGCGGCTGTGCCGAGCAGGCCGCCACCGATCTTGCCTGCAACGGAACTCACGTTGACGATAGTGCCGGCATGGGCCGCCTTAAAGTGCGGGTACACGGCGTTCATCATAGTGAAGGTACCGTTGAGGTTGATGTCGATGGTGCGACGCCACTCGGTGTCATCGATCTCGTCGAACTTCTTGGTGCTGATGACGCCAGCGCAGTTGATCAGGATGTTGGTTTGCGGCAGGTCCGTAAAAATCTGCTCGACGGTCTCGCGCGCCTTGGGTGCATCGGCGACATCGAGCTGATAGAACTTGTTGCCCTCGCCAAGCTCGGCCACCGCGGCCTCGCCCTTAGCAGCGTTCCTTGCGATGAGCGCGACATGTCCGCCGCCCGCGACGATGCCCTTGGCGATCTCGAGGCCAATGCCCTGAGTGCCGCCCGTGACAATCGCGGTCTTACCCGTGAAGTCAAATGCCATGACTCCATCCCCCTTTATATAAGGTGTCTCCTCGCGGGAAGTTGGAGCATCGCACGTGGCGATTATATGAGTCCCAGTCGTCATGGTGGTGACAACCCCTCGCCTAACCGCGTGCATGATAATTCTTTGAAACGCTTCAGCAATTGAATGATTTTAAGTCTTTATGCGCTCTTTATATTGCCACTGTATGAGGCCCGCGTATGAGGGTATCATCTTCCACCGAAAATAGTTTCTAGTGTTAGGGGTTTTCGGTGAAAGATACCGATTTCCATGAGCTTGGGCGTCAGCTCTTTACCGAGTTTGGCAGCATGCACCAGCGCGTTTCGCGCTTTGCCGACCAGGCTCTGGGTGGCGAGATGGCCGTCATGCGCGCCCTCATGCGCGCCGGCGGCTCGCTCACGCCGAGCGAACTCGCCGATCGCGCCTGGGTCTCGAGCGCCCGCATCGCCAATATCTTGCGCGCCCTCGAGGCCAAGGGTTGGGTCGAGCGCGAGCACTCAAAGACCGACCGTCGTCGCGTACACGTCACGGTGACCGACAAGGGATTCCAGGATCTCGAAATTAAACGTCGGGAATTCGAGGAGCGCACCGCAGCCTTCCTCGAGCAGCTCGGCGAAACAGATACCCAAGAGATGGTGCGCCTTCTAAGACGTGCCAACGAAATTATCGACCGCAATCAAGAAAGGAGAGATGCCAAGTGAGGATTCTCAAGCTCTTTAAAAAACATATCCTGGCACTGTTCGCAGCTATCGTACTTATCGTAATCAGCTGCAACGCCGATCTGGCGCTGCCTACCTATATGAGCGACATCGTCGACGTGGGTGTACAGCAAGGCGGCATCGCGTCGCCCGTGCCCGACACCATCCGCGCCGAATCGCTCGACGACCTCGAACTCTTTATGAGCACCAAGGACGCCAAGGCTGTGGAGGCCGTGTTTAGCAAGGCGGACAATAACGGCATTCGAACGTACAAGGGCACCGAGGAGGAGCGCGCCGACGGCGGCAAGATTGCCGACATCATGAGCCTCCCCGAGACTGTCGTCCTTTCGTTCAACCAGGGCATCGATGCCAACTCCATGGGCGACATGACCGGCGCATCTACCGAGGCAAGCGATGACGGCGCCGCTCAGGCCATGCCCACCCCCGAGCAGATGGCGGCGATGACGCCCGAGCAGCTCGCCGAGATGCAGCAGAAGGCCGCAGCGGCGCAGAACATGCAAAAGCAGATTGATGCCGACGGCGGTAAGATCACCATGAAGGGTCTGCGTCTGGGCATCGAGGGCGGTCTGGTAGACCAAAGCAAGCTCGTCGAGGGCGCCAACGATATGGCGGACAAAATGGGCTCCATGTCGGGCTCCATCGTCACCCAGCGCGCCGTGAGCTATGTACAGGACGAGTACAAGGCGCAGGGCATCGACCCCGCCGACGTGCAGAACGCCTACCTGAGCCGCATGGCGACCACTATGTTTGGGCTGTGCCTGGTGTCGCTCGTCGCCACCATCCTGACCGGTGCCGTGGCTTCGCGCACCGCCTGCTCCATCGCCCGCGACCTGCGCCGCGAGACCTTCAACAAGGTTATGCACTTCTCGCCGGCCGAAGTGGGCAAGTTTAGCCAGGCCTCGCTCATCACCCGCTGCACCAACGACATTCAGCAGATCCAGATGGCCGCAACTCTGTTTATCCGCATGTGTCTGATGGCCCCCGTCATGGGCATCGTCGCCGTCATGCGCGTCCTGGCCAACCATACCGGCCTGGAGTGGACCATCGCCGTTGCCATCATCGCGGTCTCGGCCGTCGTCGGCGTGCTCATGGGCCTCACTATGCCCAAGTTCAAAAAGATGCAAAGCTTTGTGGACCGCGTGAACCTTACCGCCCGCGAGCTGCTCGACGGCCTTATGCCCATCCGCTCATTCAACCGCGAGGAGCATGAGCTCGAGCGTTTTGACAAGGCTTCGCTCGACCTGATGACCACGCAGCTCTACACCAACCGAGCCATGAGCTTTATGATGCCGCTCATGATGCTCGTCATGAACTGCATCACCGTGCTTATCGTCTGGTTTGGCGCGCAGGGCGTGTCCGACGGCGTGATGCAGGTCGGCAACATGATGGCGTTTATCTCCTACACCATGCAGATCGTCATGGCGTTTATGATCCTCACCATGGTTTCGGTCATCCTGCCCCGTGCCGAGGTCGCAGCCGAGCGCGTGGAAGAGGTCATCACCTGCCCCACGAGCATCAACGACCCTGCCTCGCCCAAACTGCCCGCGGCCAGCTCGCCGCGCGGTGAGCTCACCTTCCGCGACGTGAGCTTCCAGTACCCCGATGCCCGCGCCGACGTCATTAGCGGTGTGAACTTCACCACGCATGCCGGTCAGATGCTCGGCATCATTGGCTCCACGGGCTCGGGCAAGTCCACGCTCGTGCAGCTGATTCCGCGCCTGTACGACGTCACAGGCGGCAGCATTTCGCTTGACGGCGTCGACGTGCGTGACATGACTCTCTCCAAGCTGCGTCGCCGCATTGGTTACATCCCGCAGCAGGGGCGCCTGTTCTCGGGCACTGTCGAGAGCAACCTCAAGTTTGCCGGCGACATGGTGAGCGATGATGACATGCGCCAGGCCGCGCGCATCGCACAGGCCGAGGACTTTATCGCCGAGCGTGAGGGCGGTTACGACTCCCCCATCAGCCAGGGCGGCTCCAATGTTTCGGGTGGTCAGCGCCAGCGTCTGGCCATCGCCCGCGCATTGGCCAAAAAGCCCGAGGTCGTGGTGTTCGATGACTCGTTTAGTGCCCTCGACTACAAGACCGACGCGCGCCTGCGCGAGGAGCTGGCCAAAAACGTTACCGACGCCGCACTCGTGGTCGTGGCCCAGCGCATCGCGACCATCATGCACGCCGACCAGATCATCGTGCTCGACGACGGCCACGTAGTGGGCACCGGCACGCACGAGGAGCTGCTGCGCAGCTGCCCGGCGTACCTGGAGATCGCACAGTCGCAGCTTTCCGCCGAGGAGCTGGGGCTTACCCAAGAAGAAATTGCAGCCGTCATGGAAGGAGGCGAGCGCTAATGGCAGACGAGACCAAGACTCAGATTCCCAAGCCCACCCGCCAGCGTGGTCCCATGGGCCGCATGGGTGGCATGCGTCGTGGCGAAAAGGCCAAGGACTTTAAGGGCACCATGAGGCAGCTGCTCGGCTATATCGGCCAGCACAAGATTGCCGTGTTTGCCGCCGTCGCCTTTGCCGTGTGCTCGGTCATCTTTAACATTGTGGGACCCAAGGTGCTCGGCCAGGTTACGACCAAGCTGTTCGAGGGCCTGGTTGCCAAGGTCAACGGCACCGGCGATGTCGACTTTAACTGGATCGCCAAGACGCTCGGCTTTTTGCTCTGCCTGTATCTGGCAAGCTCTGTCTGCAGTCTCATCCAAGGCTGGCTTATGACCGGCGTCACGCAAAAGATTTGCTACCGCATGCGCAAGGAGATCGCCGCCAAGATCGCTGTCGTTCCAATGAGCTACTTCAACGGCCACAGCAAGGGCGACGTGCTCAGCCGCATCACCAACGACGTCGATACGCTGGGCCAGT
>CABSZR010000004.1 GCA_902482185.1 uncultured Collinsella sp.
CGCCAAGCCCGATCGCGACGATCTGGCCAAGGGTGACCCCCAAGCGCTCCAGGGTCTCACTATCGGTTGAAACTCCGGCGTCATGCAAACCTTCGTTGGCCAGCAGTGGCTCGCCAACGAAGGCATTACCTGCACCTATAAAGAAATCGACACTGGCAGTGCCCTCTTTGACGCGCTCGCAAACAACGAGGTCGATGCCATCATCATGAACGACACGACCTCGTCGCCCAGCGCCTCCCCCATGTTCTACATTGGTTCGAGCGACTACTATTTTGCCGTCCCCAAAAGCCGCCCCGACCTGATGGACGACATCAATGCCGCCATGTCGGCAATCGCCCGCGTCAACCCACGCTATATCGACGAAGTCAAATCTAACTACTCGGCCCAAAACAGCGGTTCATCATCGCTCAACGGCCCCGAACGTTCCTGGCTCAAAGCAAATGACAACACCATCACGCTTGGCTACATTACGGGCAAACTCCCCTACTGCAACGAAGACGAAAACGGCGAAATGGAAGGCTCGCTCGCATCGCTTGCGACGACGTTGCACGATAAATTTGGCATTACGGTCAAAACCGTCGCCTTTGATAGCTACAAGATGATGTCAAAGGCCCTGTCAAAGGGAAGCATCGACGCTGCGCTGCCGGTATACCGAGATTACTGGTTTGCCGAGCAATCTGGCGTTGTGCAGTCGGTATCGTTGGGAACCGTGTCCCTCACCGCCATCCACACCGGCGGCAACCTGAACAAAGACCTTCAGAACATCGCCTGCACCAAATCATCGTTTATCAACCAAAATGTACTTGAAAGTCTGTTCCCCACAGCGACCGTGACCGAATACCGATCCGACGATGAAGCGTTCGACGCCCTCAGGAAGGGAACGGTGCACTGCATCCTCGCCCCCAGTTCACGCGTAAAAACCATCGGCGACCGTTATGATCTCGAGGACTGCGAGACGGCCGAGCTCCCTGACACCTGTGAGCTCTCGTGCTGGATTTCGCGCGGAAAGCCCGAGCTGCTGGGAATCATCAACAAGGGCATCATCAATGCCGGAGAATCGCTCTCCGCAAGCAATTACTCCTCCACGTCGTACACGGCCCAGGAATCAAACACGCTTCAATTCCTTTATCGCAACCGTGCCGCCGTTGCAGCTACCCTCATCGGTATGTTGTCGGTCGGCATCGTCCTGCTCATCTGGGCGCTCGCACGCGCTCGAACCGAGCGCAAAAAAGCCGATGCTGCCAACGCCGCTAAGACGGCATTCCTCACGCGCATGAGCCACGACATCCGAACGCCGCTCAACGGTATCCTGGGCCTTATCGAGATCGAGGAATTGAAGGAAGGCGATATCCAGGTCGCCCGCGAGAGCCGTGCCAAGGCGCGCGTTGCCGCCAATCACCTGCTCTCGCTGATCAACGACATCCTCGAGATGGGCAAAATCGAAGACCGCAAGCTAACACTGGAACATGCTCCTTTTAACCTCAAAGAGCTCTGTGACGATGCGCTGGTGCTGTGCAAGCTCCGCGCGTCCAGTAACGGCATCACCATGCAGGACAATAGTCTGCCGTACGCCACGGGGCCATACATGATCGGCAGTCCCACCCATATCCGACAGATCATGATCAACCTGTTAGACAACAGCATTAAGTACAACAAGCACGGCGGCTCCGTCACCTTTAGCTCACAGACCAAGCCACTCGATGATGGGCGCGCGCTCTTTTGCTTTAGCGTTTCGGATACCGGCATTGGCATGGCTCCCGAGTTTTTAAAGCATATCTATGAGCCGTTTGCCCAGGAAGGTGACGATGCGCGCAGCAAGTTCCAGGGAACCGGCATGGGCATGCCAATCGTCAAGTCACTTATTGACCTGATGGGCGGCACGATTGAGATTTCGAGTGAGGTTGGCGCGGGGAGTACGTTCAACGTCCAGATTCCGCTCGATATCGACAAGAACCCTCAGGCAAGGGAACGTGCGGACGGCCAGGCAAACAGCTGCTCGCTTGCCGGCATGAACGTCCTTTTGGCAGAAGATAACGAGCTCAATGCCGAGATTGCCCAGGCTCTGCTCGAAAGCGAGGGCATCGTCGTAACTCGCACCGCCGACGGCAACGAAACGGTCGACCTATACGTTGGCCGTCCCGCGGGTAGCTTCGATGCGATTCTAATGGACATCATGATGCCGGGCATGGACGGCTACGAGGCAACCCGCGCGATTCGTCTGAGCGAGAAGGCCGATGCGGCCGATATCCCCATCATCGCGCTCACCGCCAACGCCTTTGCCGAGGATGCCCAGGCGGCACACGATGCCGGCATGAACGCTCACCTGCCCAAGCCGCTCGACTTTAACAAGCTCAAAAACATGCTCGCCCGCATCAAGAAATACGGATCCGTTTCGCTATAGTTTGTGCTCAACCACCATGCACGACCAGAAAGGAAACCAACGATGTTTAGGCCCTTACGTCGAAAGAAACGCGCCATCACCGACGAGGAAGCGCGCGAGTTGCTCGCCACCTGCAAGCGCGGCGTCTTTGCCGTCAACGGCGACGATGGCTACCCGTACGCCATTCCCGTCAACTACTTCTTCGACGCCGAGCACGACAAGATTTATTTCCATGGCGCCAAGGCTGGCCACAAGGTCGACGCACTCAAGCGCGATGACAAGATCTGCTTTACCGTTTACGGCAACGAGTGGTACAAGGACGGCGACTGGGCTCCCTACGTTATGAGTACCGTTGTCTTTGGTCGTTGTCGCCTGGTAGATGAAGCGCCCGCGTTTATCGAGGACAAAGTCCGCCAGCTCGCGCTTAAGTACTACCCTTCTGCCGAAGAAGTCGAG
Source organism: uncultured Collinsella sp. (assembly GCA_902482185.1). Taxonomy (GTDB): domain Bacteria; phylum Actinomycetota; class Coriobacteriia; order Coriobacteriales; family Coriobacteriaceae; genus Collinsella. Next base: position 2,837 of record CABSZR010000004.1, read on the forward strand.
GAGGAAATCGCCAAAGACATCAAGGGCGTCCAACTCTACGAGATTTCGATTGAGCATCATTGCGGCAAGCAGATTCATGAAAAGTAGCGAATGCGAAAAACGCGCTCGCTACCCTCTGCGTCCCATGCGCCCACGCATTTTGACGGCGTGGGCGCATGGGGCAGCACTCGAATCGAGCGCCCCCTATACCCCAAAAACGTAGCGGTCCAGGCGGTCGCACGCTTCCCTTACGCGCGAAAGCGGCAGCGCCAGATTCACGCGAATGTGGCAGGGCCCGTGGAACGGGCGGCCGTCCTGATACCCCACGCCCACACGAGCGCCCTCGTCGAGCAGCCACTGAATATCGCGGCCATGCTCGCGGCACCACGCTGTGCAGTCCAGGAACACCATGTACGTGCCCTGCGGACGCGAATAGGACACGCCCGCAAAATGCTTGTCCACGTAATTGCAGAAGTAGTCGACGTTGCCCTCGATGACCTCATTGAGCTCATCGAGCCACTCGTAGCCCTGCTGCTGGTAGGCACCGATAAGCGCATGCATGGAGATGACGTTCATCTCGTTGTAGTGGGTCTTGTTGGACACGGCGCACACGCGGTCGCGCAGCGTCTCGTTATAGATGATGTGATAGCTGCCGACCAGACCCGCCAGGTTGAACGTCTTGCTGGGCGCGTAGAGGGCAACCGTGCGCATGCGGGCATCCTCGCTCACCGACTGCGTCGGGATATGCTTGTGCCCCGGCAGGATGATATCGGACCAAATCTCGTCCGAGATCACCACGCAATCGTGCTGGCGATAGATGTCCATGGCGCGCTCGATCTCGTCGCGCTCCCATACGCGGCCGCAGGGATTGTGCGGCGAGCAGAACACCGCGGCATGGATGTGGTTTTGGGCGAGTTTGCGCTCCATGTCCTCAAAGTCCATGCGCCACACGCCCTGGTCATCGAGCTTAAGCGGGCTGTGGACAATACGATAGCCCGCGGCTTCGATGGACTTGGTAAAGCCGATGTAGGTAGGGCTGTGGACCAGCACCGCATCGCCTGGCTGGACATACGCGCGCAGCGTCGACACGACACCGCCCAGCACGCCGTTTTCGTAGCCGATATGTTCAGGGCGCAGACCCTCGACGCCATTACGGCGGCTCTGCCATTCGATGATGCGGTCGAAGTACTCGGGACGCGGATTGAAATAGCCAAACATGGGGTGCTGGACACGCTGAATGATGTGTTCCTGGACCGTGGGCACCGTGGCAAAGTTCATGTCGGCCACCCACATGGGAATGCGATCGAAGCCCTCGTCGGGTGCGTTCGGCGCCATACCGGGGATCTCGCCCCAAGAGTCAACGGCGATGGCGTCCATGCCGTGGCGGTCGATAAGCGAGCTAAAGTCGTATTTCATGCTAAGCTCCCGTGCAAAGTTGATTGTTTTGGTAGGCGTTATTGTCCACCAGCGTGGGCGGTTTTGGCGCGGGGTTTGGCGCTTAATTTGACGGGTGCGGGCGAATGGCTGGTTAGTCTCGCGCGTCGTTGACGGCGACTACGGTTAACTGGGTTTTATCGACCGAAAAAGATATGTCGAGCCCGGCGAAGGCCAGATGATAGACGCGGTTTGGCTCGTGCTTACTGCCCGCACGGCGCGGATCTTGGCGAAGGACCTCGACCAGGCCGGGGAGCTTTGCGGGCGGGACCATATCCTGCAGCGCTTGTGGAAACTCAACATCGAGCGTTTGCCACGGAGCATCCTCAATCCAACCGCCGGTCGCATCCGGGTGACAGTCGGCAAATGGAATGTAGGGCTTAATGTCGTAGATGGGCGTACCGTCGCGCAGGTCGGCCCCCAGCACATGGATGATCGGACCATCGTCGGTGAGCTCGACACGATCGAGCTTGACGCAGGTAAGACCGATGGGATTAGGGCGAAACGGACTGCGCGTGGCAAATACGCCCACGCGCTCGGCTCCACCCAGACGCGGCGGACGCACGGTTTTCGACCACTTGACGTTGGTGCCGGACCTGTCCTGCGTCTTGGCATCGGTAGCTATGTCCTTAACCGTGCCGCCGGGCGTTCCGTTTTCGAAGCGCCACAGCAGCCACAGGTGAGAGAAGGAGTCCAGACCCTCAACCGCTGCATTGGAGGCAAATTCCGGCTCAAAAACGATGCGTCCCTGCAGATGGGGCGCCAAAAAGCTGTTGCGCGGGATGCCGAACTTCTGCGGCAGGTCGGTATGTATGTGTGCGATAGGTTCCATGCCGGTCATTGTACGGCATGGGGGCATGGGGCGTTACGCGCAATTCTTCGCCGCGGTCCCCCGTCGTGCAACCAACGGTTGCTTGGAAGGGCGCCTGTCACCGCGTATGCTTAAGCCATCAACCAGCAGAAAGGAGCCGCTATGGCCTTTGCAGAAAAGCTCATTGCCATCCGTCGCGCCCATCACCTTACCCAAGAGCAGCTCGCCGCCAAACTCTTTGTCACGCGCCAAGCCGTCAGCCGTTGGGAGCGCGACGAGGTCACCCCGGGCATCGACATGATGAAGCTCATTGCCGCCGTAACCGGAGAGCCGTTGTCCCACCTGCTCGAAATGCCCGAGCATTATTGCCAGAGCTGCGGCATGATACTCACGCCCGACGACTGCGGTACCGATGCTGCGGGCGCCACGACCGACCATTACTGCAAGTGGTGCTACGACCACGGCAAGTACACCTACGACACCACCATGGAGGCGATGATCGAGGATTGCGCCCCGCGGCTGGCGCAAAACACCGGCATGTCGCTCGACGAAGCCGTCTCGCTCATGGGCGCCGTCCTGCCGCAACTGGAGCGCTGGCGCACCGTGCAGGAAAACGAGGAGCGCTACGGCTCCGAAGCGCGGGTGCGCTATGGCGATGAGGCTATCGATGCAGCAAACGAAGCACTGCTGGATATGGACCCCGAGACATGGAACGACATGAAGGAACTTGAACGCGCTATTCTGGGTCAACTCTCGATTGCCATGGGCATTGGCGACCCAGGGAGCAACGAGGCCCACAAACTTGTCGCAATGCACCGTCGATGGATTGCCCTTAACTGGGGACGCGGGCCCCAAGACGAAGCATACCTGGGCCTCGCCCACGGCTATCTTGCCGATCAGCGCTTTGTTGACTACTACGACAAGCCCTGCGGCACCGGAGCCACGGCGTTTCTGGTCCAGGCCATCGAGTCGTCGTTGACGCGCGCATAGACCGCGGCTGCTTTGGGTATTTCAATCAAAACTTCAACCGATTGGAGACCTATGGCTACTGATCATGAGCTCGTGCTCTACGTTATGACTGGCTGCCCGTATTGTATAAAGGTCAAGCGCTTTTTGGCCGATAACGGCGTGACCATTCCCGAGCGCAATATCTCGACCGACCCCGAAGCCGAGCAGACGCTCATCGCCGTCGGCGGAAAACGCCAGGTTCCCTGCCTGTTCATCGACGGCAAGCCACTCTACGAATCGAGTGACATCATCGCATGGGTACAGGAGAACCTGCTCTAGTACGCGCATCCCGTCCGTCCAAGACCCCACCCCATACGGCCTAAACATGTACACCAGCATCCAAAGTCGACATTTTTCGACATCTTTGGATGCTGGTGTACAGCTTTTGCGGGTAGTCATGGACGCTCTTAACCGGCTAATTGTTTGAGGCGACCTTTGGATTATGGCTGTTTGACGCCTCTGGAATGGGTTTCCGAGAGGGCTGTGGTCAAAAAAGGGCAAATATGAGTACTGCTACCTGTTTAGTAGCAGCGATTTTGATCACTTCAGGAGCTATTCAACGTTCCATACGTCCGTAGACGACGCTATTTCTCCTCATATGTTCAATAAAAGTAGCTCCTAATGGGAACAAATCTCATCAGGAGTTACTATTTATAGCAAAATAAATGCAACTATAATGGCAACAGTACTCATATTTGCCCTTTTTTGACCACGACCCTCCAGAATAGCCGCTGAGGACGACACTAAATGACAAAATCCGGCACTTGGACGTTCTTATATGATTAGCCATTGAAGGACACCTAACGACTACTCCCATTCGCGACACACTGTGTCGCGAATTAAGCTGGTCCCATTATCGAAGACCAGTGAGAGCTCCTGCCCAGAATCTCGATAGCTTAATAAAGCGCTCCCCTCCGGAAGTTCAATGAGCATCCAAATTCCAGGCTGAAAAGCAAAGGAGTATCGAAGCCGTCAATGCTCATTTTCTATCGAACACGCGGGTCAAAACAAGCTAATTAGCCTGATAAACTGTTTGTTTTTTTGTCTGCAAGACTGTATACAAAAAGATTATCCGTTGACCTGTGCTCGACATTATGCCGATCGATAGGAGACGCTATGGACGCTAAGCAGCTCGAAAAAATGATGGGGTTTGCCCCCGGAGAGTTGGAGAAAGCCGCAGAGGCATACGAAAAAGATGAATGGCCGAAGGGTCGCACCATCAAGCTGGGAAGGCCGTCGATCTCCGATGAGCCAAGCGTTGTTTTATCGGCACGTGTGGGCGAATCGGTCCTTGAAGCCTTTGACGCAAAAGCAAAGCGCCATGGGCAAACACGCACGGAGCGACTCAGGGAGCTCATCACGCTCGATGCAATGATTGCCTAAACTCAACTCCCCCGCCGACCCAAACATATACGCCAGCATCCAAAGTCGACATCTTTCGACATCTTTGGATGCTGGTGTACAGTTTTTGCGGGTAGTCATCGGGGACGTTCTTAAATGACTAGTCGCTAAAGAACGTCCCCGATGTCTAACTAGCCGCGGAAGCGAGCTATGGGTGCGAGTGGCTGCTCGCGAAAGACCCGCTCGACGGCGGCGCGGTATTCGTCGACCTTTTTGGTCTTACGTACGAGCTTGTGAACGGTAGCGGGGTCGACGAAAGCGCACTTGGCGTAGAACCACCACTCCTTCATACGAAAGACCGCGTTACCGCCAATCTCTTCTGCATAGGCCGCAAACAGCGTGTCGTGGAAACGCTGCAGTTCGGCTGCCGTGGCAGCAGGGCCGCCCTTGACCATGCGAGCGAGAGCGGGATTCGCAAGCAAGCCACGCCCCAGCATCACATGGCGTGTCCCGGGATAGGCCTCCACCAGCGCATCCATATCCTCAAGATCAAAAATATCGCCGTTGTATGCCACCGGAAACGGCGCACGTTCCAGCGTCTCGCCATAGAACTCTTTGCGCGGTGAGCCTGTATAACGGTCCTTCTGTACGCGCGGATGCACGATCAGCTCTGTTAGCGGCATGCGGCAATACAGATCGAGCACGCGCTCATACTCGTCATCGCTCTCCAGCCCCAGCCTGGTCTTGACCGATACCGGCAACGGCGAGCGTTCGCACACGTCGCTCAAGAACACCTCAAGTTCGTCGAGATTACGCAAGAAACCCGAGCCCTTGCCCTTGGCGACAACCGTCCCCGAGGGGCAACCCAAGTTGAGATTGACCTCGCGATAGCCCATGTCGGCGAGCACCTGTGCCGCCCACACAAACTCGTCCGCGTTCTTGGACATCAGCTGAGGCACCACGTTGAGCCCCTGGTTATTGGCAGGATCGATCTCCTTAAACGCCTTGCCGCCAAAGCGGTTTCCCACCCGCGGCGGCGGCAAAAATGGCGTGTAATAGCAATCGAGCGCACCGAAGCACTCCGCATGCACGCGACGGAACACATGCCCGGTAATCCCCTCCATGGGGGCCAGCGAAAGGATCATCTACTCTTCTCTCATATCAACACAACAAAGGGGCCGTCCCTTTGTCACATGCATTATGCCTTGCGCTTCAGGCGATTCACAAGGAAGAGGTAGCTACTGAACGATGACCACCCTCCAGCCGCACCCCATACAACGAGGTCTAATACTTTTCCCGAGAAGTGAACGAGTGAAAACGGGCCCCGAAGCATCTGCACTTTCGAGATGCAATTTCCTGCGGTTTTGCCAGCCAAATCCTGCGGGTTTGACGTCTAAAAATGTCGATGCTTCGGAGGCCCAAGTATGGCCGTTCACTTCTCGGAAAAGTATTAGACCTCGATTTACATGCCACTCAATGTGACAAAGTGGCTGCTCCTTTGTCACATTCGATGAAAAAGGGCACCGATGTTAGTCGATGCCCCAAAGCGGCTGCAGGTTAAGCCCTACAGCGTATGTCTAAGACGAATCGAACTATTCGTCCCAGGAGAGGTTCTTACCAGTCTTTTTTGCCAGCAGCAAGAACAGGCCGATAATAACGTTGCATGCGATGCAGAAGATGAAGACGCCCTGGAAGGAGCCGACAAGCTCATAGACCTTCATCATAACGGGCATGCCAAAGGCGCCGACGATATAGCCCACGGAGCAGATCAGCGCGAAGATGCGACCGAAATCGCGGGAGCCAAAGACATCCATAACCAAAACGGTCAGGGCAGTGCCAGCGATGACGTACATTACGTCGTTCACGCCTGCTGCGAGGATGCTGAGCGTCGAGTTGCCGCTGCTCATCATGAGCATGACAAAGGAGAGGATGGAGACAGCGAGCCAGCCCAGAATGGCCTTCGTGCTGCCGAACCTATCGCAAGTGGTGCCGACGATCGGATTGAGGAACAGATCGAAGAGCGATGCAGCGGATACCATGAAGCCGCCCACCATGGGGCTAAAACCAACCTCGGAAGCATACGTCGGGAAGAGCTGGTTCATGCAGCAAGTGAGCTGAACGAGACAGAGGAAGCCGATGCAGAAGAAGAAGGCAGGCGACTTAATGGCGCGCGCATAGCTAACGCCACGCGTGCTATCCTCGGTCGTCTCCTCGGTCTCGGTGACCGTCTCGCCCTCGACGTAGCCATAGGGCAGCATGCCCTTGTCCTGAGGCTTGTAGCGGATGATCAGAATGGAAGCTGGGAGAATGAGCACTGCGGAAACACCGGCGAGCACCAGATAACCAGTTCTCCAGCCAGCGGCCTCGATGACAGAGGTGATGACGGGACTCATGATGAGCATGTAAATCGAGTTCACTGCCCAAGCGAGACCGATTGCCAGGCCACCAGATTTTTTGAACCACTGGTCAATAACGTCGGACATAGCGACGCCGGTGGTGAAGGCGAAGCAAACGCCAATCAGGGCGCCAGCGGCGATGAACATCCAGACTTCGGTGTAGAAGGCCATGCCTGCGCCGGCAGCGAGCAAAATAAGCTCGACAACGGGGAGCCAAACCTTGCCAACGACCTTGGGAATGAGTTTTCCGACAAACGGAAGAGCTGCCGCAAGACCAATGAGCGTTGCGGTGAAGTAATACGAGAAGATGGAATAGTCAAACCCGAACTCCTCGCACACGGGTGCGACGAAGGAGCCCGCGATGACGCTATAGGATCCGGTCGTGCCGGCAGACATAAGGCCGAGCGCGATTACGAGAACCCATGCGTAAACCTTGCTGCTCTTTAACTTTGCATTTTCCATTGACGCAGCTCCTAGAGACCCAGAAGGGCACACATAACGGCCTTGATGGTGTGCTGACGGTTCTCTGCCTCACGGAAGATGACCGAAGCGTTGGCCTCAAAGCACTCGTCGGCAATCTCGAAACCCTCGGTGATGATCTCGCGATGAAGGTCGTTCTTGCACTGGTCGAGGAGCATCTTGCCAACACGGTGATCCGCGTTGTGGACAGAGGGAAGCTCATGCATGCAGAAGATGTCGGGATTGTTGGTGCGCTTGCACAGCTCGCTGGTGACGCGATAGGGGTACAGAGACTCGGCATCGCCCAACCAGGAGTTGTAGTCGTCGGGATCCAGAACCTCTTCTCCGCACTCGGGGTTGATGTAGCGCCACTCCTCGGTAACGATAACGTCAACGCCATCCAGGGCATCGAGGTCAGAGGTGATGGTAAAGGTCCTATTGGGAGCGTACTTGGCGTAGCAGGCCTCCACCTCTTCGATCATTTCCTTGCACATCTGATGACGGAGGTCGTCGGGGCCGATGGCGAGGAAGTCCATGTCGAGCATAGCGCACAGACGGCCATACCACACTGGGGCGCCGGCGCAGTTGCCAACGAAAGCCATCTTCTTGCCGCGGCTCGTACGCAGACCGCCCCATTGCTCTTCCATCGTAAGAGCGTCAGCGAGCATCTGAGTCGGGTGATCGCCGAGAGTAAGGGCATTGATGACCGGGATGTCAACCAGGTCAGCGACGTCATAGAGGAACTGCTCGTCCTTCTGTGCGCGGTAGACGATGAGATCGTACATGCCGTTAAAGACGCGCATGGCATCCTTGACGGTCTCGCAGTCACCCATGTGGGAGTTGGTCAGATAAGTGAAGCCCATGCCCAAATCATTGCAGGAGGTCTCGAATGCGCAACGAGTACGGGTCGAGCCCCACTCAAAGTTGGCGAGGACGTTTTTGCCGGGGAAGTAGCGCTGGTCGACACCAGACTTCTTCTGAGCCTTAAGGTTCCAGGCAAGATCGATGAGATAGCGGAAATCCTCGGAGGAGAGATCATGGATGTTGATGTAGTCGCGACCGCGGAGGCTGTTGTTCATGCCTATTTCCTTTCGAATTATTATCAAAATTATTGTTGAATGTGTCCCCGAGGAAAACACGGATATCCCTCGGGGAGCGGTACATGTGGCGCCTAAGCCAAAGAGCGCAGGCTCTAAGGCTCACTAACGACTGGCCGCCACGTCCTTAGTCCAGCAGTGCACGCCGCCGCCGGACAGGTTAAGCGCGAGGGAATCAATCATGATGACTTTGCGATCGGGGAAGCAGCTCTCAAGAACTGCCTTGGCCTGCTCATCCTTCTCTTTCACGACCTCGCTCATGCCCTCGTGGTAATAACGCTGGCCAAGAACGACGCCGTTGCAAATCAGGAAGTTGCAGTAGCTCGCTGCGGCGTAGAAGTGGACGGGGCCCTCGGGCCAGGGGGTGCCATCCATAAACTTGCCGCCCATTTCGTCGATGAAGCCCTTATAGAGCTCGTAATCTTCATCGCCAGGGGCGATAACGACTTCAATAGGCTCGGCGGTGGGCATACGAACGATCTCGAAGGGCTTGCCCTCCCAGTCCGTTTCGTTGCTCAGGATCTCGTAGGCTGCCTCAATGCGGCGACGAGACTCTGCTCCAGCCTTGCTCGAGGCTGCCTCTTCATCGGACACCTCGGCAAGAAGAATCTTGTTCGGAGTGATAAAGCGACACATCTCATCAATGTGAGCTGCAAAGCTCATGCCAAAGACGGGAGTTCCGTCTTCCTTCTCGTCGAGGATGCCCAGTCGATAGTCGTCGTCCTCGAGCATAGGCTGCGGAAGCCAGATAACCTTGTTGAGGTTGTAGATGCGCTTATACTCGGCCTCTACTTCCTCTTTCGTGAACTCGGGATTACGCTTGCGGCATTCCGTGTCCTCGATGGCGATCAGAGTGCCGTGACCGTCAAACTCGCGGTCGCCGCCCTCCGAAACCATTTCGGAATTGACGATATCGAAGCAACCGAGCGCAACCGCCATGTGAACGGCTGCCTTACGTGCGGACTGGCACTCCGGGGAGTTCTTGTCCCACACGCCGTAATAGGTCCAAGCGGGGTTGACCATATAAGAATGGCCCTTGTCGTCGACCATGATGCTGGGACCGTTGTCGCGGACATAGAAGTTGGAGTCTTCGAACTGCGTGATCTCGATGCGATCGAGATCAACCCCCTCCTCCTTCAGGCGCGAGCAAGCCTCCTCATAGGAGCCGGGGGTGCCGCAATTGAGGTTGACCGTAACGTCGCCATACTCGAGCAGAGCCTTGATCACGTCAACGCAGGGCTGGCGGTTATCGTAGCCCTCTGCACGGATGTAATCGGGAAGCCATGTCACATAGACGTTGGAGCGCTTCTCGAACTCGCCCGGCATACGATAGTTCTCGTACATGGTTGGTCCTTCCGTCGGGTTTCCCGCGATGCTGTCCGGCCGCGACAATAGCGGGGTTTCACCTGCTATAGTACTACTATACCTACCGTTCGGTAGATAATTTTGAATAATTGCCGCTCGCCTACTGATACATACCGTTCGCCGTATATAGTGGTCATGTTTGGACACGAATTGATGTTCCGTTGCCATCCTTAATAATGTTGGTAGTGCGGAAGTGATTTGCAATGGAGAAATGCAGCGTGAGCACAAGAAAAAAAATATTGGACGCAATGTACGATCTTGTGGCAGAAGTCGGTTATGACAAAGCGTCTATCGGAAAGATTTGCGACTTTGTCGGTATATCCAAGCCGTCGGTGTACTACTACTTTCCCTCAAAAGAGGAGATTTTCACTACGCTCTTGGACAGCATGTTTCCGACCATTGACTATCAGCGCGACTACTCGCTAATAGTCGATAGGGACGGGTTCAAGGCCGCGCTTATCGAGCTCGGCAATTCAGTTATAGGTGGCTATCGAAGCGATGAAAAGCGCCGGCGCGTGCTGGCCGAGGTTAGCGTTCAAGCAAATCGAATTCCTGCAGTTCAGGAACGTCAAGCGACGGCGACCAAACGAACCATGGATGCGCTTAAAGACATCCTTCTTCATGGTGTAGAGATTGGCGCGTTTTCCGATAGCGCCGACGTAATGCTCTACGTACAAATTCTTTATACCGTTCTGGAGGGAGCAAGCAATACGGTCGCTCAAGGTGAGGATATTGATGAGAAAGCGGTTTGGGCGGGAATAGTCGAGCTTATGTTCAAATAAACCAGCCAAGCTGAAGCGCATGTTGGCACCCATGGTGCCTGCGGGCAACCTTTAAAACGAAAACAGGGGTCGACTCCAGTCTGGCTTGGAGTCGACCCCTGTTGCATGGCAATCTATGCCGATGCAAATCGGCGCTTATTACTTTTCAGCAGCCTTATTGAGAAAGCCGGAAACGATAGCAAACGCAGCAATCATAAGGTTGCAGGCAATGCAGAAGATAAATACTCCCTGGAATGACCCTGCCATGCCGTAAACCTTCATCATGACCGGCATTCCAAAAGCACCGACGACATAGCCCGCTGAGCAAACGATCGAATAGATCCTTCCAAAATCGCGTGATCCAAAGAGCGAGAGGAGAAGCATCGGCATTGCGGTTCCAACGATGGCGAACATGACATCGTTTACACCAGCTGCAATGATGGAAACGGTCTCATTGCTTCCGCCAATGATAAGAAGCAGGAATGAAAGAATGCTGACACCTGTCCATGCGACCGTTGCTTTAATAGCGCCAAGCTTGTCGCATGTTTTGCCCACGAAGGGATTTAGGAAGATATCGGAGAGTGAAGCTGCCGAGACCATTAAGCTTCCTACGATAGGATTGAAACCGACCTCGCTTGCATAGGTTGGAAACAGCTGGTTCATGCAGCAGGTGAGCTGCGCCACGCAAAGCAAGAGGACACAGAGAATAAAAGACGGCGTTTTCGCGGCATCGCGGAGTGCCATGCCCGAAAGGACATCTTCCTGCTCATCGGCGCTGCAGCTCTCATGGGTTTCGGAGGCGGTCTCTCCGTACGGAAGCATATTGCGATCAGAGGGGTTAAGGCGAATGATAAATGCGCTTGCAGGCAAAATCATAGCTGCAGAAACGGCCGCAAGCACGATGTATCCCGTACGCCAGCCTTGCTGCTCGATGACCAGTGTAATGACAGGACTCAATAACAGCGTGCAGAGAGAATTAACGCCCCAAGCGAGGCCGATGGCGAGACCGGACGATTTGCTGAACCATTGGTCAATGACATCGGACATGCAGACGCCCGTTGTAAACGAAAAGCAGATGCCGATCACTGCGGCGGAGACGGTGAACATCCAGACCTCGGTGTAGAACGCCATTGCGGCGGCGGCGGCAATAAGGACGAGTTCAATGCAAATATGCCATGGTTTGCCGATTACTTTTGGAATGAAGCGACTCAAAAGCGGAAGCCCAAGCGCAAGGCCAAGAAGAATCGCGGTGAAATAGAAAGAAAAAGAAGTGTAGTCAAAGCCCAGATCTTCACATACCGGAGCAACGAATGAGCCGGCAATAATGCTATATGTGCCAGTTGTTCCGGCGGACATTAAGCCGAGTGCAATAACGACGACCCAAGCAAATGCGCCGCTTTCACGGAGACAATCTTTTTTGGCTGGTGTGGTGAGAGTCATGGTTGCTCCATTTCTATCGGCAATACATCCTATATGCCTACCGATAGGTATATAAACCAGAGGACTCTTCGTCAAGCATTAAGCGGGGAGAGGGAGTTCTTAACCTGCCGAACGGTAATTAGACCCCGTTTTCGCAAGGGTCTCAATGTGACAAAGGGACTGTCCCTTTGTCGCATTATTCAGAGCGCAGGGCTTCTACGGGGTCTTTTTTGGATGCACTGCGGGCCGGTAGCAGACCGGCGACGACCGTTAGCAGCACCGAAATCGCGATGAGCACCAGCGCATCCTGCACGGGCAGGCTCATCAGGTTGGGGACCTGTTTGGCCGCAAGCGCCCAAGCATTGACCGGGAAGCTCACGGCCACCACGACGACAACAGCAAAGACGCCGGCAATGAGGCCCTCGATAAAGGTCTCGGCGTTGAACACGTTTGCCACGTTACGCTTCGACGCGCCAATCGCACGCAGAATGCCAATCTCCTTTTTGCGCTCCAGCACGCTGATGTACGTGATGATGCCGATCATGATGGAGCTCACCACCAGGCTGATGCTTACGAATGCGATGAGCACCAAGCTGATGGTGTTCACGATGTCGGTCACCGAACCCATGATGATGCCCATGTAGTCGGTGTACGAAATTGCCCGATCATCGTGGCCGGCCGCTTTGACCTGCTTGTTGTACGCATCGATGTGATCGAGCACGCGCTCCTTGGCCTCAAAGTCGCGCGGGAAAATCTTGACCGAGATGGGGTCCGCCTCATCCGCATAGCCCAGTGTGGTCAGATTGTTGTCGTAGGTGAGCTTCGAAGCCTTGGCATAGCTCATCATGAGCGAACTCAGGTCCTCGGCGTCCATGTTGAAATGGATGGCACGAGCAAAGGCGCTCGCATCCACGTGCATGGCGCTCGCCAGGTTGGCAAAACTCGAAGACATCTGCGTCGCCATCTGGTCCATAAGCCCCGCTGTGCCCGCCTTGAGCTGGGACGATACCGTCGACGCTATCTGCTCGCTGATTACCTTCATCACCTGATCCATAGCCTGCTGCAGATACGGAGCCAGCTGCTTTTGCACATAGTCGGTCATCGCCTGTTGCAGGCGCTCGGCCAGGGCATCGCCGCCGAGCGCTTTGAGCTGAGCCAGGCATTGCTGCGCTGCGGCATCATTCTCAAGATACGCCGAGAATGCATCGGCGAACTTTGACGCGTCCTTAAGATCATCGGGTGTCAGCGCCTTAAACTGATCAGACCGTAAAAAGCCCTCAAACAGTTGGTTGGCAAGAGTTCCCACCTGCTGCATTTGCTCGGGCGTGAGCTCCAGACCGTCAAAGATGCCCGAGAAATCTGGAGCCGGTGCTTGTGCCATGATGTCGCTGAAGTCGATGTCCTTGCCAACGTCCGAGAGGTCAATGTCCAACCCGGATAAGTCGATACCAGAAAGGTCCATACCGCCGGCCGCACCCGAGAGTGCAGACGCATCAAACGAGAACGCGCTCTTGAGCGCCGCCTCGTCCACACTGAACATGCTGCCCAGATCCACGCCTTGCTTGGCCTCGCCCTGCAGTTCATCGAAAGACTTGCCCGTAAAGACATCCGTCTCGGGGTGGGCGAGTTGTTCCTGCACAATCTGCGAATCGGCAGCGCGCTCCATAAGCTGGCGAGTCAGCGCATGCGTATAGGCAATGCCCGGGGACAACGCGCTCGCGTTGGCCGTCTCGTTGGGTCGCACCACGCCCACAATGTGCACGTCGATACCGTCAGCAACCTTGGCTGCCATAAAGTCGGCGTCGCCAGACATGTCAGTCCACATGCCGGTCTCTTCGTTTTTGCGATACGCATCAGCCGGCGACAGCACCTTAAACGTGGTAGACAGCGCATCGTCGTAGGTAAAGTCGGTGCCGGTCTCGGGTGCTTTGACCCCACCGTCGGCCGTCATGGCACTGTTTACCAGATCGTTGAGCTCATCGATATCCAGCGCACCGATGCTATAGAGCGTATAGTCGCCCACCGTGCCGCGGCTCGAAAGCACCATCACGGCTTCGTTGGCAGACGTGGGCCAATGACCGGCGACGACATCGTACTGGCTGTCGAGCAGGCTCTGGTCGTCAATCATCTCGTTAAAGACCGAGGTTCCCATGGATTCCATGCTCACCGTTGCCGCCGAGCTCGCGCCTCCGCTCATGGCCTCGGTCATAGCGTTGGGAACAAGCCGGACGGGCTTCTCGTCGCCCTTGCCGGCACGATAGACAACCGGCGATACACCGTAGCCGTACTGAATGGCGTTGACCTCTTTATCGATGCCGTCGCCACCGGCATCGAGCCATGCCTTAAAGCTCGTCATGTCGTTGGACTTAACACTTGCAAACATATCTTTTACGGCCGTGACCACAGGGATCTTATCGGTTCCCTGAGCCTTGCCGCCGACACTGTCGTCAGACGAATCCACGCTTTCAGACGAGCCATCATCCGCAGCCCCCTGTCCGCCCATCATGGACGACAGGTCGTAATCCTGCTTGGAAATGGTGAGCGGGTAGCTCGAGAGCGTATCCTCCTCGACCTTTTTGATGTAGCCGTTTACGCCGTTGGACAGCGCCAGAATCGCCGCGATACCGATAATGCCAATCGAGCCCGCAAAGGCCGTCATGGCCGTGCGGCCCTTCTTGGTCATGAGGTTTCGGGCAGAAAGCCCCAGCGCCGTCACAAAGCTCATCGAGGTTTTGCGCGTAGGCTTGGCCTCGCGGCGCGTGGCGTCAGCGACATCGAAAGGATCGGAATCATCGGTGATCTTGCCGTCCGCCAGGTTGACGATGCGCGTGGCGTATTGGTATGCCAGGTCGGGATTGTGCGTGACCATGATGACCAGACGGTCGCGCGCAACTTCTTTGAGCAAATCCATAACCTGCACGGATGTCGTTGAATCCAAAGCGCCAGTCGGCTCGTCGGCAAGGACGATCTCAGGGTCATTGATCAGGGCGCGGGCAATGGCCACGCGCTGCATCTGCCCGCCCGATAGCTGGCTCGGGCGCTTGTTAACGTGCTCGCCCAAGCCGACTTTCTCCAACGCCTCGCGCGCACGCTGGCGACGCTCGGCATGCCCCACGCCCGTGAGCGTGAGCGCCAGCTCCACGTTTTCCAAAATGGTCTGATGCGGAATGAGGTTATAGCTTTGGAACACAAAGCCGATGCGGTTGTTGCGGTAGGCATCCCAATCGCGATCGTGAAAGTCTTTGGTCGAAATACCGTCGATCAGCAGGTCGCCAGAATCGAAATGATCGAGCCCACCGATAACGTTGAGCATCGTAGTTTTGCCCGACCCCGAAGGTCCCAGAATGGCCACGAACTCGTTATCGCGAAAAGACAGGCTCACGCTGTCGAGCGCTACCTGCGTAAACGACTGCGTAACGTACCTTTTGCAAATACCTTTGAGCTCCAGCATGGACGGCAACCTCTCCTGCGCAGGCACCCTGCCCGCTCTCCTCCGCCGTTCGTATTCGACGCTTTTGTCCTACTCTATCCCCATTTTTTGCCGACGCCAGTGAGGAATGTAACAAACCGCGCCAAAAAACGAACGGGACGGCGCCCAAAAGAAGAGGTCCCGAGCGGGACCTCTATATGGTGGAGCTTATCTTGAAAGGCAGCAGACTACTTCGCACAGCGACACACGATCCTCGCTATGCTTTACGCGGTTTTTACTGCTCGCTATTCGCAATCGCCTGGTCGATAAGCTTGTCGAGTGCTGCGCGCTGCTCGGCGGAGCTGATGGCTCCCACGATTGGATCCCCTACGATGTTGCCATTCTGATCGATGACATACGTTGTCGGGAACGAGAACAAATTTGACGTAAACTTACCGGCCTCGCTATCCGACTTGAACCAGATGTTCTTATATGTCACGCCCTTCTTGCTCAGCACGTCCTTGGCATCCGCAATCTCGCCCTTGTTGCCATCGAGCGTAAAGGAATTGACGCCCACGACCTGGCCGCCCTTCTCGGCAAGCTCCTTATTCAGGTTCTCCAGATCGCCCAGCTCGCCCACGCACGGCTTGCAAGTGGTGAACCAGAAGTTCATGACGGTGACCTTGTTCTTAGCGAACAGCTCGTCGCTGCTCACGTCGTTGCCATCCAGGTCTTTGCCCGTAAAGCTGGGGAACTTCGTCGCCTCGCTCGAAGCATTGGCACCAGCCGTCATGCCAGCGGTCGAAGCGTCGACGCTCTCGCCTGCGCTCGGCGTGCTTCCACAGCCGGGGAACTCCTTCTCCAAGCTCTCGAGCTTGTCCTCGATCTCCTTGATCTGCTGCGCACCGGCCTTGAGCGTCTTAAGCTCATCCGCCGTGAACTCATCCTTGGCGCCGTCGATGGTCTTGAGCAGAAAATCGCCGTAATTGCTGCCGTCCTCAATCATTGCCGAGTCTTTATTTGCCGCATTGAATACCTTTTCCCATAGCGCGTTATCACTCGAAAGGATATCGTTCTCCTTTTTCATGAGCTTCGCATACAGCTCGGCGGCCTCGTCGGCATTGGCCGGCTTCTGCGCAGTGAGTTCTGCAATCTTAGGATCGGAGCTCGCAGATTCGCTCGCATTGCCACCGGACGCCGAACATGCCACAAGGCACAAGGCCAATACCGGCACCATAAACAGGGCCGCAATCTTAGAAAGCTTCATGATCATTCCTCCGTTTTGTCGAAGCTTGTTTACTTTTTATCGGCGGTCAAGGGAAGCTTTTCCGCCGACACATCTAGGCCATAGCGATAGCTGATGGCATCGACAGGACAGGCCCCGATGCACTTTCCGCACCGGATACATTCGGCATGATTGGGCGCGCGGACCACATCAACGTCCATCTGACAAACCCTTGAACACTTGCCGCACGAGACGCATTTGCACGCGTCAACCTGAATCCCCAACAAGGACACCCTATTCATGAGCGCATAGAATGCGCCGAGCGGGCAAATCCATTTGCAGAAGGGGCGATAGAACAAAACGCTCAGCACTACTACGGCAATGAGAACGGCAAGTTTCCAGGTAAAGAGCCGCCCCAGCGCAGATCGAATGCCGGCGTTGGCAATGGCCAGCGGAATGGCGCCCTCGAGCACGCCCTGCGGACAGATGTACTTACAAAAGAACGGGTCGCCCATGCCCACGTCGTTAACCACCAAGACGGGCAGCAGCACCACGGCAAACAGCAGCACGACGTACTTGATGTACGTGAGCGGCTTAAGCTTTTTTGTGGAGAACTTTTTGCCGGGAATCTTATGAAGCAGCTCCTGAAGCCAGCCAAACGGACACAGAAAGCCACATACAAAGCGTCCCAGCAGCACGCCGAGCAAAATGAGCGTACCGGTAACATAGTAAGAAAAGTTGAACTTGGATGAACCTACCACCGACTGGAACGACCCGATGGGGCACGCGCCCGATGCCGCGGGGCACGAATAGCAATTAAGTCCAGGTACGCAGACTGTTTTCCCCGCGCCCTGATAGATGCCGCCTTTGGCAAAGTTTGGCAGGTGAATGTTGGTGACCAGCGTCGCCGCCGCCTGAATGAGTCCGCGAAATCGGGCCAAAACATGCGACGCGGTGTTTGCTCTTTTATCCAATTCCGATACACTCCAAGCACAGCCTAATCGCTTTGGCCAGCACGGCATCCGCCTCGCCACGCATAACACCAAAGCACACCATGGCAATTCCGACGATCAACAAAGCGACCTGTACCATGGGTTTTACCGCTTTGAACAACTCGACCACTCCTTTCGTTACGCGACCATTGGACCATATCGACTATAAAATCCGTGTTAAGCGCGATTTGAAATGTGCAAGGAGACTGTTATGCGTATTTTGATCGTCGAGGACGAGCGGGCGCTGTGTGACGCAATCGCGCGCAGCTTGCGAAACCTGGCATACAGCGTCGACTGCTGCCACGATGGACGGGGGGCGCTCGACCTGCTGGGCGTCGAAGTCTTTGACCTCGTGGTACTCGACCTCAACCTTCCCCGTATCGACGGCATGACCGTACTCAGGGAACTTAGGAAAACCGACTGCGAGACCAAGGTGCTGATTCTGTCCGCGCGTGGCGAAGTATCCGATAAAGTCGACGGACTCGATGCCGGCGCCAACGATTACCTCACCAAGCCGTTTCATCTGGACGAACTTGCGGCAAGGATCCGCAGCCTTACCCTCAGGCGCTTCGCACAAAGCGACATAGTTTTAACCTGCGGAAAGCTCAGCTTTGACACCAAGGCGCGCATCGCTTCCGTGGACAGCGAGGCTTTATCTCTTACGCGCAAGGAAACGGGAATCTTGGAATACCTGATGCTTAATCAGGGGCGTCCGGTAAGCCAAGAGGAGCTTATCGAGCACGTTTGGGATAGCAGCGTGAACAGCTTTAGCAACGCAACCCGCGTTCACATCTCGTCGCTCCGAAAAAAGTTGCGCAGCGCTTTGGGATACGACCCGATTCGCAATCGGATTGGAGAGGGCTACGTTATGGAGGATAGCGAATGAAAAGGCTTTCGCTGCAATGGCGCATAACGATTATGACGGCACTGCTCACGTGTGCGGCATGCGTGCTGACGAACTGCCTGGTCGGCTATACGGGCATGCGCTACATGGATGCCATCGGCAGCAACATCTCGGCCTTTAACGCAACCGGCGAAGATTCGCCCCAGGCGTTCGACCCAACGAAAGCGACCCCCGATGACAAGGTCACGATCGTCGTAAACGACGCACAGGAATCTTTTGGCACGACAGCTTGGTACATCACGGCTGGAGTCACACTCCTTGGCGGCGTGCTGGCATACTTTGTGAGCGGCCGTGCACTCAAACCGCTACGGGCTTTTGCAGCCCAGGTTGAGCGCGTGCAGCCTGACAACCTAAGCGAAATCAGACTCAGTGAAGATGTGCCCACCGAGCTACAACGATGCAGCGCCTCTTTCAACGACATGATCGCCCGTCTTGGCGAAGGGTTCTCTGCACAGCGTCAGTTTACCGGCAACGCCGCACACGAGCTGCGCACCCCGCTCGCCCTTATGCAAGCACAGATTGAACTATTCATCTCCGAGCACTCCGGTTTGCGACCCGAAACAGCCGAGCTGCTCGGCCTGCTACAAGAACAAACCGAGCGCATGTCTCGAATGACCAAGGTATTACTCGAGATGAGTGAGCTCCGCAGCGTTCCTTGCGAGGACGATGTTGAACTTGGTCCCCTGTCCGAAGAAGTCCTCACCGACCTTGCGCCACTTGCCGAGAATAAGGGCATAGCCCTCAATTGTGCTGGAGACGCTTTAGTAATCGGGAACGATGCGCTCCTCTATCGGCTGGTGTTCAACCTGGTCGAAAACGCCATCCGTTACAGCCGCCCCGGCTCGACTGTCAACGTCTCCATCTGCGACAGCGACAGCCACGTGCTCCTGCGAGTCAAAGATGAGGGCCCGGGAATACCCAAGCAGTACCGAGAGAGCATCTTCCAGCCGTTCTTTCGTCTAGACAAATCTCGCAGCAGGGCATACGGCGGCGCAGGACTCGGACTAGCGCTTGTTTGGGAGATTGCAGCGCTTCACGGTGGCACGGTAGAGGTCGAAGCAAGTTCCGAGAACGGGACCACCATGCTCGTGAGCCTCTCAAAGGGGGCCACCACGTGATCCGACTGTCCAGGGGTCCCACTCGGCATTGTGAAACGCGTCCCAAAACTTGGACATGAGAAATGGGAGGCAGTTCGCATCTATGCCGAGGACGAAGTCCTGGCGGGGATTCAGGATGCGCAGAGGAAGCTTACGGCAGAAAACCCCGACAGAGTCGTGACCGTCGGCGGCAACTGTATGGTGTCGCTTGCCCTCTTCGATTACCTGCACGGGAAATACGAGAACGCTGGAATCGTCTGGATCTATGCGCATCCGGATGTATCCACGCTGAATGATGACTACCCCAACGCTCACGCCATGGTACTTGGCAGCCTTTTGGGAGAAAGTCATCCCGGTCTTCGGCGGCGAATAACGCGAATGTCCGCAGGCAGACTCCAATCTGTGCGCGGAGAAGCTGGGCGACGCAAACAAGATTCCTCGACCCGAGCATGGAGATGAATCCGTCTATCAGTCTCATCGCATACTCAGAGGAGGATGCCAGATATAGATCCCATTGGATAAAGTCGCCGTTCATAAAGGGAATCACTGCATTGCGCTCGGCGACTCTCAAGGCACTCAGGCTTTGTTCTATTTTCTCAGCTTCTTGTTTGAACTGTTCGCTATCCAAAATGCCCCCAAATGCCGACTTCTCAACAAATCAGAAAAAGCATTGGCTATACTGATGCGGACAGTTCCGGGAGGGGTGCAAGAGACGGAAGGGCCGTAATGGGTGAGAAGGGCGAGCGGCCGGAGCGGGTGTTCCCCGGCAGGACAGACCCGTGGTTCATAGCGGCCATGGTGATTGTGGCGGGCGGTTTATCCGCGGCGTGTATCGCGTGTTTCCTGAGCTCGAGTCCCGCGCTCCTATGGGGCTGGCTCGCGCTGCTGCCCATCCCGGCCCTCGTGGCCCTGGCTGCCCTTCCCGTCCGCAGCAATCGCCTCGAGCTCTACGGCGACCGCCTCGTCGTCGTGTACGCTAGGACGCGTTCGGTGATACCCTACGCCCACGTGCGGGGCGTCCGACGCACCAGGACGCTCTGGGCGGGGACGGCCAACTCGCTCGACCGCGTCTACATCGAGGCGCCCTACGACGGCGACGCCATCGTCTCGGTCAGAGACAACGACGCCCTCGTGGCGGAGCTGGGGCGCAGGTGCGGCCTTGGGCCCGGCGCCTGACGCCCCGAAAGGAAGAGAGGATGGACGTCCCGCACTGGCCCTACTGGAGGAAGTATTCCCTCGGCGGCACACAGGTCTGGTACGCGGACTGGGGCGACTGCCCCTTCGACACTGGTCTACATGAGCCCAGTTGAGTTCAGGAACGCAGGGCTGTCCCTGTAAAAAATGTTTAAGCAACCGTTGCAAATCCATTCTCCCGCGCAGAGAGCCCCGGGTAGGCCGAGCTCGCGTCGGGCATGTAGCCCATACGCCTCCGGGCGGCGGCAAGCCCGCGCCCGCCGCGCTCGCCGAACAGCTCAACCGAGCCCGAGCTGGGGCTGGCGGTGCCAGTGACGATACAGATGAGCGTTGACTTCCCGGCGCCGTTTTCGCCGATGAGCCCGTAGACGCGCCCCGCCTCGAGGGCGAGGTCGATGGGGCCGAGGACGGTCCTCCCGCGGTACGCCTTCGTGACCCCGTGAAGGCGGAGGGGCATGGCTGTCGTCATTGCGTTCCTTTCTCCTCGGATGGATTTTGGGTATGCGTCATGGGCCCCCACGCGGGACGGGGAGCGAATCGACGCAGGCTCGAGGCCGGTTGGGTTGGGGTTGAGGTCCGGGTTCCACAGGCTTGCACAGCCCGACGGACGGGGCGTCCGGGCACGCTATGCTTAGGGAGCGGTGGGCGCCTCCGGGGCAGCAGGGGACTCGGACGCGGTGATGCCGGAGGTGTCGACCTCGCCGATTCCGGCGAGCTGCTCGATGAGGGGGAGGCCCGTCGGGTCGTCCACCTCGACGCCGCCGAGCACGATGGTGCTGTCGCGCGTGTCGATTTGGGTTGTGAACACGGCCGGGTCGAAACCCGAAGCGATAAAGCCAATGCCCGCAAGGACAACACCCGCGACAACGAGCCCGCCCGCCACGGCGAGGTAGATCTTCTTCGCGCTGGTCATGGT
>CABSZR010000005.1 GCA_902482185.1 uncultured Collinsella sp.
GTGTGGACCAGCGCGAGCGCGCGGCTTAGTATCCTGTTCATGCGTCAGGGCCTTTCCGGTAGGTTGATGTAGCAAGCGAAATCCTACCCTGCCCGGCGCGGAAACGGCCCCCTCTCGGGGCCGTTTCCCTTATATGCGGAACTTTTTTGCATCCACCTGCGGAAAAATTGATGTCTCGCCCACAGAAACTACCGAAGAGCCTAAAATCGGCTCATATTCAAACAGACACAAGGAGGGATTAATTATGGAATGGAGCTTTGACGAAATAAGGGGATTTATCCCGAAATCGATTTCTCTCCCATACTCAAGAGAGGAAAAGAACGGGTACCGCTCTGTTCTAACCGGACGCGATGAGCTGAACTATATCATGTTGAACGGAAGCGGGAGCTACATCGTCTCTCTGTGCGATGGTAAAAACACCGTCGAAACAATCCTTAATCGGATGTGCGACAAGTTTCCAGACGCCAATCCGGACATGCTCAAATCTGACTTAGCCTCGGCAATGAGAGGTTTCAGCGTATCGAGACTAATAGGATGGGTCAAAACTCCGACCGAAAATGGCACACCCATTGCCGATGAGATTTGCGTGGACAATGGGACCCATATACGGCTTGCCCAAGAAAACGATATTCGCCTGATTTGCTCCCTGGCAAGCCAGGCGAGCTCATCAGAACCAGAAAGTCCCACAATTGTCTACGGTTGGCCTCTTTCCGTCGAGCAGTATGAACGACCGCTAGAGGTGCGAAACGGATTGTTCAATCTGAGCAAGGAATTTTTCATTGTATATGAGTCAGGGAGACCAACCGGTCTGCTCGGCCTCGCCCCCTCCAGCAATCCCTTACTCAGATACGCAGACATCTGTCTTCTTTTGTGCCCCGCAAGCATCGCCGTTCAATGTATTGCCGCTGCGGCCAGCTTCTATCGTCAAGAATTTTGCGATGTTCCCAATTTTTTCCACCTGAACCTAACCAGCAAGGAAATTGCATCAAACGAAGGAATTCGAAATCTTATCAATGAGCCAGAATTCACTTGCGCTGGCACTTTTCCAGGTGAGTGCAGCGACGGCGACTGCATGAATGTATACTGTTTTTCAGAAGTCTGTTAAGAGGAACCATGGGACGAGTTTCGGAAAACAAGTACACCAACGTTCTCAGAGCGCCACATCACGTCGCCCTTGACATAACAAACAAGTGCAACTTGAGATGTCTGCACTGCTATAACAGCAGCGGCGAGAATGAGGTCATGCACGACGAGTTGACCTCAGATGAACTTTTTGTTTTCGCAAAGGAAATGGCAGACATGTCGCTTTACAGCATGTGTTTCTGTGGAGGAGAAACCTTGTTGCGCAGTAAAGATATCTTGCGCTGCCTTCCCATATTGCGAGATGGGAATGTTGCAGCGAGCCTGGTAACCAACGGGCTTCTCCTCACGGAATCCCTTCTCCGAGATTTAGAAGATTCCGGACTCAAAAGCATCCAATTTAGCCTAGACGGCATTGGGTCAGCTCACGATAGGCTGAGGGGACATGAGGGAGCCTTCGAAATCGTCGAAGAAGCAGTTGCCACCGTACTCAACCATTCCGATTTGCACCTTGCTATCGCATTTACGCCCACGTCGTTCAACACCGAACAGTTTCCCGATGTCATCTCACTATTAGATGAGATTTTCACCAAATCTAACAGGCCGAAGAGGACGCCGGGTGACTTTATCGAACTACGTGTCCAACCCCTCATGGTTTTGGGCCGTGCGCGAAAGAACACATTTATTAGACCGGACTATTCCCAATACCGTACGTTGATTCACGCCATTCAAGAGGACGACTTCCTTCGGAAGCACCCGAATGTCCGACCGCAATGGGGCGACCCCGTCGACCATCTAATTCGCTTCTCTGATAACCGATATCTATTAGATCAGGTTTCAGTGCACGCAAACGGCGACATCGTCGTTTCTCCGTATATCCCGTTAGTGGTTGGCAACATCAGAAACCACCCTCTTGAGGATTACTGGAACAACGGACTTAGCTCAATTTGGTCCACAAAACTGGTTCAAGACCTCTGTAACCACATGTGGACCATTGACGACATGGAGCGTATGTCCGACACAATTTGCGATATAGATATGGGAGGTGATCTACACGTTGACCTGATTGATGATACCGCGGATGAACTGTTGAACTCATCGTTGAAGGAGATGTTGGGTTAAATGTACGAGAAGCCCGTAGTAGACAACATGAATCCGACCAGAGCATCGACTCTTGGAACGGAAACTTGGTTCGACATGTATTACATCGTGTGGGGAGCAAATGTGGCGGTCGGAGTCACCGCAGTTGGAGCCTATGAACTGGTCCTCATCACTTTTGCCGCAGCACTTCCCCTCAGCGAGCAAGGTGGCCAAGACGAGCAATGAGTCCTGAAGCGCTAAGATCATCCATTGGCGGCATGGTAGGAGGAATCTGCTTTCTCGTTGTCGGGGTGTTAATGGTAAAGACCGGCAATCCCGGCCTGATTCACAGTTACCATATCGCTCATATTCCAAGCGAGAAGATTCCTCTTGTTGCCAGATTGGTCGGACTCGGAATAGCGTTGACGGGAGCCGGTCTCGTTCTCGCGGGCATCATTGCCTTTGCGTCCCAAATCCCATTATCGGCATCGGCGGCTTTCATTCTGCCGCTCATCATAATCTTTGCCGGTCTTGGCGTCTCCTTGCTAACGATCGTAGTGTTCACATTTCGACCATGGTCATAATGGATTTCCTATTGCATGAAACTTCAGGCGCATGCCCAACAAACAATGAAAAAATTTACAGCTTTAGTCGGACGGCTGTTTTATTTTTCAGCCGTCCGACTGCCGTGCGCGGCCTATTGATCGAACATAAAATTCCCGTTTCTATGAGGATCCAGCTCGCAAAGACTCTCTATGGAAGCGCTCGTGCCGATTAGTCGCCGCTTCGTTTCCACCGAACCGCGGTGTAAGGTGTCATCAGTTGGTATTTCATACCTGATAGATTGGGGCCATTCTTGATTCGGTACGTCTTATCGAAGTTTAGTAAAACAAAGGGTGCTTTCACGTTCATTGCCATCACGACGATTGGAATCGCCCTTTCCTATGCCGCACCATATGTGAACGGAAAGTTCTTAGATTTCCTTCTTGCCAATCGCAGCGAGAAGGATGCTGTGCTTTTTGCGCTCTTCGTAGCTTCAATAGGGGTCTTTTCTGCCTTATTTTCATATTTTGCAGGAACGTTATCTATCCGTATATCCACAAAGCTTTCTTTTGACCTACTCAGGGAAACCGTCTTGCGCTTTGAGCGAGTTAATTTTCTGACGAACCGAACAACCGACTCAGCCTATACGACGCAAAGGATTTTCACTGACTCAGGTGTTGTTTCTTCTTTCGTTCTAACAAACTTTATCAGCGCTCCCCTGTCTGTTGTCGCCATTCCTTTCGTGTTGCTCGTCATATGGTCGGTTGATCCACTCCTCGCACTATTCTCCATCCTCCTTCTTGTGGCATATCTCTTCGTTATTACCGGATTGCGAAAGCTTCTATATAAAGTCATGTACGAGAAGAAGGAGGCAGATAGCGCTTTCTATGCCGTAATAGCATCGCAGTTGAATCAGATTCTCAACATTCAGTTAACGTCTTCATACAATAAAAGCGAGCTAGCACTTGACACCGGATTTGAAAAGTATTTTCCAAAGGTCTTGCACTCGGGAAAGCTCTCATTCTCACTAACATCGATTGACAGCCTTTTTGCTGCCGTGTTTCAAGCGATAATACTCATCGTATCCGGAGTGCGAATCATCAATGGAACCATGACGATAGGCGAATACACCATCGTCGGTGCATATTTTGCCGTCCTATTTAAAACCTTGAAAAACACGATGAACCTGTTCAAGTCCTATCAGGATGCCAAGGCTTCGTGGGACAGGATGAGCGCCATGGGAAAGGTAGGACCGGAACCAGAGCAAGATCAGACAGGTTTAGTCAAGATTGACACAATAAATCGCATTTCTGTTTCCAAGTTGGATTTTACGGTACCCCTTCCAGACGGATCTCCCCGAAAGGTTCTTGACGGATTTTCCTTCGATTTCTCCGGCCCTGGAACATACTGCATAACCGGAGAAAATGGAAGAGGAAAAACGTCGCTCCTTTACCTGCTCCTTGGGCTGTATCCATCGGCAGGCAAAGTAACATACAACGACATGCCGATTGAAAAATGCAATTTGGATTACATACGTTCAGACACGATATCGTGCTGCCCCCAACCGTGCTTCGCTCCAGATGAGACGGTTCGGGACCTGTTGGATTATTTCAACACCCCATTTTTTACAAAGCACCAGCATATGAATGAGCTACCGTCGTTGACAACCAGCATAGAGGGCTTGCTTGAGAAACGTTGTCCTGAACTTTCGGGTGGTGAGCTGCGCCGTGTATACTTGTGGTCGGCAATTTCCCGTAATCCATCAGTCTTGGTGCTCGATGAGCCTACAACTGGATTGGATGAAACAAGCCGAGCCGAACTCGCTTCGTATGTCAGAAACAACAAATTGAAACAGCTCATTATCATTGTTTCACATGATAATGAGCTGGCAAATGCAGCGGAAACGATCGTCAGTCTAGATAACGCGTCACACCGTTGCGCAAATCGATAGGACCGCATCGAGTCGCAGCAATTGCAGAAGGCTAAGCTATAATGATTGCCCTTTACCCATGCGTATCTCAAGGCCTTCGATGATGATCCTTGATACCGTGGTGTTGTGTTCCGCCGCGTAGGTGCTCATCTCTTGCTTCTGCTCTTCCGTAACCCAAAAGGTGATGCACTCCCCTTTCTTGCGACTTGTCGAATCCCCTTTGTTTCGTGTGTCTTGATTACCCATGAGGGTCATGCTCGCCTCTCCAACGGGCATGACGCGGCGAGTTGGCTTCTTAATTGCCACCGTAAATCTCCTTATCCTCCTCGATGCCCTCCTTCACCTGTTTGAGTAATTGTCCTCTTTGACACCGGCGATATTGCGCTTACACACCGTCCGCTCACATCCCGAATATTGCCGTTCGGCACCGCCGATATTCCCGTCGGCACCGTCCCCCTGGTACGTTCCGGCTGTCCATGCAGCCGAGACCAAGGAGGTACAGCATGGCGAGAAGGATAAGGGCCAGGGAGGCCCTCAGGCTCCGTGCGTCCGGCCTGTCGCAGAACGCGATAGCCCGCGCGGCGCATTGATTGGAAGGCTGTATGGACGTCAGGCTGCTTGGAAAGAAAAACGAGGGCGAGGGCCTTGGGGTCGCTGTTCTCGTTGATTCGGCTTTTGCAGAGTTAAAAGACAAGAGCGATGAGCAGTTGGCGGAGGCCCAGAGATTTTTGATTGACTTTATGAAAAAAGTTGCTCGGCTAAAGGGAGTGAGAATTGATCGGCCCCATTTCCTCCGCTCGGAGCTGAGGAGGAAGGGTGTCCATAAAGATGTCGGCGAGTTTGCCGTGGAAACGACCCCCGTTACCGCCGGAATCGATGTGGGCCTGATCGATAGAATTGCTAGAGAAGTAATTGATTATGAGGCAAAGAAGTCAACCGCCTTTTCCTTTGCAGCGGGTCTTCCCGGAGGTGTCGCGATGGTGGGCACCATTCCTGCCGATATTACGTAATACTACGTGCACGCATTCAGGATTATGCAGAAACTGGCATACCTGTATGGCTGGCAGACCTTTTTTGAAGAATGTGACGACGTTGATGACGAGACTCTCTACGAAATGGCAGTGTTGCTCGGTGTGATGATGGGTGTAGGCAGCGCGAATTCGATGCTAACCGTAATCGCCAAAAACGCCCAAGAGGCGGTCGCGAAAAAGGTCGCTCGCCAGTCGCTAACCAAGACCAGTTGGTATCCGATCCTGAAGAAGCTCTTGAGCTTCATGGGTATCAAGATAACAAAGCAGACGGTGGGGGATGCCGCTGGCAAGGTTGTTGTGGGCGTCGGTGGCGTAATCTCTGGTGCTATCACCTTTATGGGTCTTTCAAAGGGGTCGGCGCGCTTGTGTAGGCAGCTTAAGTGCTTGCCGCAGGCAAACGAGCGGATTCCTGGCACTGGGTACTATGAAAAGGATGAGGCCGCGGTTGCCAAGAAGAGGATTGACGTAGCGGAACCCCTCTTTATCGAAAAGTTCGGATTTTACTCCCATATTCTACGGCTCTATTGTTGAATATGCTGACCGGCTGGAGGAGTCACTGGCGACTGGAGAAGCGAAGCTGGATGCATATAATCCGGACGTTCTTCTCTGATACTCAGCGGAATTAGGCTATGCGTAACAGGATTGTTGTTCGATCTAATGTGAACGTTGGATGATGCTAACTATTTATGGAAAACAGTTAAAAAAGTTTTTCACCCCTTTTTCACTCCTCGGAGAAGGAGGAAAGAGACGCGAAAACAAAAAAGCTCAGAAGCAATTACGCTTCTGAGCTGCACTAATGCAATGGAGCCAGCGACCGGGCTCGAACCGGTGACCCCCGCTTTACGAGAGCGGTGCTCTACCAACTGAGCTACGCTGGCGGCCATGTGGTGACGCAACTGAGGCGTCAACGGCTGTCTATGATACGGGACATCGCACATCCGCGCAAGTGTTCTGACGGCTTTTCTCACTTTAAATGCACTAATATTGGAGACGTGATGTCTTGCTCTTACGGGTCTCAAGCAGAATGGGGCAGTGATGATTCAACCCAAGATTCTTCTCACGCGCATCGATGATCGGTTTATTTACGGGCAAGACGTTGAGCTGTGGAATGAGGCGGTTGGTTCCAACCTCGTCCTGATCGTTAACGACGAGATTGCGGCGGATTCGCGCAAGTGGGCGCCTATGAGGGTCGCGGTGCCCGAGGGCGTGTGGACACGGTTTTTCTCGGTGCAAAGGGCCATCGACATCATTCATACCGCAACGCCGCGCCAATTGATTCTGATCATGGTGGCCTCACCCGCCGATGCACTCGCGCTGGTTAAGGGTGGCGTGCCGATCACCAAGATCAGCATTGGCCATATGCAGGCAGGGGAGGGCAAGCACCCCATAACGCCCGCAGTCGCCGTAGACGGCGAAGATGTCGCCACCTTCAAAGAGCTGCAAGAACTCGGCATAGAGCTAGAAATCCGCTATCTCCCCAGTTCCGCCCCCGATCCCATCGACAATCTGTTCAACTGATCCCTTGGGGACGGAGGAAAACGGATCATTTTGCCCTTGCGAGGGACGCGCGCGATGCCGCCTGTCAAAAACTATGCCCATTTACTACGTTTGATCGGTTATCGCCGAGCATGTCGAATTTGAGAAAAACAAAACCGCAGGTAGACGGCTCGCGCATTTAACAAAAACCGGTGCATGGTCGAGCATCCCGGGCTAAACGTAGTAAATGGGCATAGTTTTGATATGTCACTCATACAGTCACAGCGAAAAAGAGCCCAAAAGATGAAAAACGCCCGTCGGCGGTGTGCCGGCGGGCGTTGCTGTGCGATATGTCGCGTTGTGGGCCTAGTGCCTCATAAAGTGGTATTCGATCACATTGCTGTAGGGATGACCGGGGCCCACGATGCCCTGGGGGAACAGCGCATGGTGCGGCGTGTCAGGATACATTTCGGCCTCGAGGGCAAAGCCGGCGCCCCAACCATAGTTGGCATCGTCTTTGGCGTGTTCGTCGCCCAGCCAGTTGCCGGTGTAGAGCTGCACGCCCGGGGCAGTGGTGTAATAGTCCAGCTCACGGCCGGTCCACATCTCCTCGACGTGCATCGCGCGGCGCAGATTACGGCCGTACTGATAGCCATCGATGCACAGGCAGTGGTCGTAGCCACGGGCCTGCTTAATCTGCGGGTCGTCGGCTTCCATGCCGGGCGCGACGGGGCGCAGCTCACGGAAGTCAAACGGCGTGCCCTCGACCGGAGCGATCTCTCCGGTGGGGATATTCTGCTCGTTGATGGGCAGGTAGTGGGCAGCGTTAGCAACAAAGAAGTGCTCACAGTCCATGCCGGCGTTATGGCCGGCAAGGTTAAAGTACGTGTGGTTGGTCATGGACACGTAGGTGGCGCGGTCGCTCTCGCAGCCATATTCGATACGGAAGCAGCCGGTGCGCGTCACGGTAAACACGGCCGTAAAGGTGCGGTTGCCGGGAAGGCCCAGCTCACCGTCCTCAAGCGAGGTGGTCATGCGCACGGCATTGTGGACCTCGTCGAGCTCAACGTCCCATACGCGCTTGTGCAGACCATGCTCAAGATCGCTGTGCAGGTTGTTGGTGCCCTCGTTGGCGGGCATATGCCAGTCCGTGCCGGCGATGGTGATCGTGGCACCTGCAGTGCGGTTGGCCACAGGTCCGATGGTCGCGCCAAAGCAGGCGGGGTTGTCAAAGTAATCCTCGAGCTTATCGAAGCCCAGCACCACATCGCGCGCGTTGCCGGGGATGTCGGGCACGTCGATGCCCAACACGGTGGCGCCATAGTCCATAATGCGAACGCAGATCTCGGGCCCGTTGAGGGTGTAACGATGAACGGGGGTACCGCACGGCGCGGTGCCGAAAAGCTCGGAAGTGATCATTTGGTTCCTAACATCGAGGTATTTCGGACAAACTGTAGCGCGAACAGGCGAGATTATCACTACACCCCACTAAAGCAGGGGGTATTTTTCTCAAAAAAGTGATGATTGGAGCTGTGCGGGCGTTCATTTCTGACGCGCGCGAGTCTGATACAATTTGTTCGTTATTGTTTGAATTGACGTGAGCGTGGAACAGCGAGGACTCATCGTGATTAAAGCGGAGCGACAGGATAAGGTTCGGCAGCTGCTCGAGGAACAGGGAACGGTCTCGGTCAAGGAGATTTCGGATGCGTTAGGTGTCTCGGATATGACGATCCGCCGTGACCTTGAGGAGCTTGCGAGCCTGGGCGAGATCGAGCGCGTGCACGGCGGAGCCCGCAGTGCGCAGGGCCGTCCACACGCTATGCTGCGCCATGAGTATTCGCACAGCGAAAAGCGCACGAAGCATGCCGAGGAAAAGTTGCAGATTGCGCGCCGTTCTGTGGAGCTTATCGAGGAAGGCTCGACCATCTTTTTGGGCACGGGCACTACGGTTGAGCAGATGGCCTCGATGCTGCCGGCGTTTCGCCTGCGCATTGTGACCAATTCGCTTTCGGTGTTTAACCTGCTCGAGGCGCGCGAAGACTGCGACCTGTGCCTGGTGGGCGGCATGTACCGTCGCCGCACCGCCGCTTTTGTGGGACCAACGGCCGAGGATACCCTACGTGCGCTGGGCATCGACGCGGCGTTTATCGGTGCCAACGGCATTCTGGACGGCGACGTGTCTACATCCAATATGGATGAGGGTCGTATCCAGCAGCTCGCCTTTAGCAAGGCCGACTCGCGCTATCTGATTGCCGATTCCAGCAAGATTGGCAAGCGCGACTTCTACACCTTCTGTCGCTTGGACAGCCTGGACGCCGTGGTGTGCGAGCCGAGTATCGCCGCCGAGGATCGTGTCGCCATCGAGGAGCACACGCAGGTCATCTGCTAACTAGCGCAGCAGACGATACTTCTGCCCCTGCCGGCGCAGGGGTTATCGCT
This sequence comes from uncultured Collinsella sp., assembly GCA_902482185.1. Taxonomy (GTDB): domain Bacteria; phylum Actinomycetota; class Coriobacteriia; order Coriobacteriales; family Coriobacteriaceae; genus Collinsella. The sequence goes on from CABSZR010000005.1 coordinate 9,580, forward strand.
TCACAATGACGCGTAAATAACTTTGGGCAACAAGGATGAGGCTATTCTGGGATATGACTAGACTCCGTATTTCGTCTTTATGTCCCTTGAGAATGAATCGTAGTCTTCATAGAGCCCCTCTCTGCTTTCATCCTCGGCGTGGTTTACACGTTCAAGGAGCTTATCCTTTGGAGCCTCTTTTGCTATTGCGGCCTCGCTATCGGGTAATGTGGATTGCAAGAATAGTTCTAGAGCATGGACGTCTTTGAGTATGTAGCCCGTCGAACGACCCGCTCCTGTTTTTTCGATTGCGCTGCAACTAACAAGCTGACCGAGGGTTCGTTTAACGGTTACCTCGCTGATATCGGGGCAGTTGGACCGGATGTCGGATTTCTTAATGACGCCGGGTCTCTGTTGAAATAGAACAGCGATGCGCGCTTGCTTCGACATGGGACGAGTGCTTGATTCAATTAAGGTACGCTGCTCGAGCTGTCGGTAGGCGGCCAGGGTTGTTCCGAGCATGAAACGGATAAAGGGTACTTCGGTGTTTTGATTTTCATTCCATCCAGTGGAGCTTGCAGCGAGGGCGTTGTAGTAAAGCGCTTTGTTGTCTTCAATAAGTCGTTCGATGCTGATGTAACGCGCAACGTCGTATCCAGTCTTTTCGAGCAGCAGCGTTGTAAGGAGCCGGCTCATCCTGCCATTGCCATCGTTGAAGGGATGAATGCTGACAAAATCGAAGATAAAGCGGAGCGATATAAGGAGGGGATCGCAAACTTGGCGAGATAAAGCATCGTTGAGGGACTGGCAGGCTTCTTTAATAAGTCCCGGGGTTGCTAGAGCCGAAGGGGGCCTAAAGCGCACAAATCGATTACCTTGATCGTCAATGGAGACGATTTCGTTATCGCTATCCTTCCAATGGCCTCCATACGAGATTGCCGTGTGCGCCATGAGGTCACGATGCAACTGCAGAATGACCGATGGCGTTACGGGAATGGAATCGTGTTGCTCGTGAATAAGCGACAGCACATCTCGGTATCCAGCGATTTCTTCCTCTGCGCGGGAGCTTGGCTTGGCGGAATACGCCATGATCGCTTTGAGTCTTTTTTGGGTGGTAACAATTCCTTCAAGTCCGTTGGAGGATCGGGTGCTTTGGATCTTAGCCTCCTCCATTAGGGACGATAGAAGCTCGGGTTTGACTTGACTCAGAGCAAGCTGACGGCCTTTATGCTCGCGTATCGAGAGGAGGAGGTTGGTGATTGGAGTTGCTTCGAGTTCCGCTGGGACTGTGGTGTAATCGAACTGGCGCATGCGGCTCCTTTCGGTATCACGAACATACTTTCGATATCATAATATCATTAAATGATACCGAAAGTATGTTCGTGATACCGAAAACTAGAAACCATGGTTCATAACTGCTTGGAAAGTTCGGATTTGACTATCTTATTGTCTTGATCTGTAACAGGTAGACGGTCGAAAGTGGGCTACGTGTTACAGATTGAGATATTTCTGCTCGGGCGTTCTGTTTGTCTTGATCTGTAACAGCTAGGGCCGGAATACTCGGTTACGTGTTACAGATCGAGATCTTCAAGTTCGGGCCGCTCGTTTGTCTTGATCTGTAACAGGTAGGGCCGAAATACTCGACTAGATGTTACAGATCGAGACAAACGGCCTGCTCGGGTCGAGCCAAAACAAAAAAGGCCGCATGCGAACCCGTGGAGGGATTCGCATGCGGCCGACAGGGGGTATGCGGCAAAAGTTAGGCCATAAGCAGGCCGGTCTCCGCGACGTTCTTGTACCAGTACGCGCTCGCCTTGGGATAGCGCTTCTGGGTCTCAAAGTCGATGTAGAACAGGCCGTAGCGCTTGTTGTAGCCGTTGGTCCAGGAGAACTGATCCTGCAGCGACCACACAAAGTAGCCGTCGACGTTTACGCCGCCGTCAATCGCCTTGAGGATCCATGCGAGATGCTGACGCATATAGTCGATGCGAGGGGCGTCATCGATAAAGCCGTCCTCGAAGTCGTCCTTATAGCCCATGCCGTTCTCGGTGATGAAGATCTGCTTGTAGTTGGGGTAGCGCTGCTTAATGTAGACGAGCAGATCGAACAGGCCCTCGGGATAGATGATCCAGTCCCAGTCGGTGGTGGGGATACCAGGCTTGTTCACATGCTCGCCAATACCCTTAACGCGCCAGCGGCCGGTGCCCTTCTCGCCCGTACCGTTGTGGTGCAGGTCGTTCTCGCCGTCGTAAGCCTTCAAAAAACGGCACTGGTAGTTGTTGACACCCAGGTAGTCGTTGTAGAGCGCGGCCTCGCGCATAATCTCGAGGTCCTCGTCCAGGATCTCGATGGTGCCGCCCGAGACGGCAGCCAGGCGGTTGGCGCACTCGAGGGTGTCGGGAGCATAGTCGCCGCGGAAGGTGGCGTCGAGCAAGAACTGGTTCTGCAGCACGTGCTCGTTGTTGGCGGCCTTGATGTCGGCGGGGTCGTTCTCGTTGAGCGGGTACTTAAACTCCAGCGACTGAATGACCCCGATCTTGCCCTTAAAACCGCCGTTGTGGAAGGCCAGTACTGCCTTGGCGTGGGCGAGCATCATGTTGTGCTCGCACTGGAAGGCCTCGGCCAGATGCGCCTTGACGCCACCGGGGAAGGTGCCCTCGATGTAGGTGTTGGAGGCATCGGCCCAGATCTCATTAAAGGTGAACCAGTAGGTCACCTGGTCGGCGTACTCCTTAAAGCAGAAGGCGGCAAAGTCCACAAAGGCGTCGATGGTCTCGCGGTTGAGGAAATCGCCCTTCTCAAAGAGGGGCAGCGGCGTGTCAAAGTGATGCAGCGTGACGAACGGCTCAACGTGGTGCTTATGGCACTCGGCGAAGAGATCGTGATAGAACTGGACACCCTCGGGGTTGATTTCGCCGGTACCGTTGGGAAAGATGCGGCTCCAGGCGATGGAGAGGCGAATGCCGTTGATGCCGAACTCCTCGCACAGCTCCAAATCGACGGGGTACTGGTTGTAGAAGTCGGAAGCGGGATCGGGGGAGAAGCGCCCCTGGGCCTCCAGGAAGTCGTCCCAGGCAACCTTGCCCTTACCGTGGGTACGGGTCTCGCCCTCTACCTGGTAGGCAGCGGTGGCGCCGCCAAAGACAAAGTCCTCGGGAAACTGCGCAGGCGGGTTGGTGACGCTAGCAGGGTTAACGGACATGATGATCCAATCGTCTAAATCGAAGGGCCAGCCGGTCTTGGATGGTCGGCTGGCCCTGAGCGTTACTTACTTCGAGAGTTGCTCGGAGACGAAGGCGAGAGACTTATCGCCGTTCTGGGAGAGCTCGATGTACTGCTTGCCACGGCAGGCGACGCACTTGTTGCCCACGCGCTCGCAGTCTTTCTGCAGGTCGGCCAGGTAGCTCGCGGCCTGCGGGGCCAGGACGACCAGATCAAAGTCGGGGAGCATGTCGACGTGGTTGCCATAGGCCTCGGCAGCGGTCTCAAGATTGATGCCGCGCTCCTTGGCGGCCTTGGCCAGCGCGTTAGCGAGCAGGCCCGAGGTACCGCCACCCTGGCAGAGCACGAGCACGCGCTTGCCGTTGAGGTCGCTGGCGGTCGTTGCCCCGGCAGCGGGTGCTGCAGAAGCGGCGGGGGCGTCAGCCTTCACGGCCTCGGCGGCAGCGCCGGCAGCAACGCTCTTGGCGTCAGCCTTGCCCTGGAAGGCATCGTTGAGCTTGGCGGCCTTCTCGGCGTTCTTGGCGGCGAGCTCCTCCTGGGAGATCTCGGCCTCCTCGGCGCACTTCTGGGCGTCATAGGCACGGAAGAACGGGTAGTACAGAACGAAGTCGACGACCAGGATAAGGGCGAGCATCACAAAAGCGAGCGGCTGGAAGCCCAGGCCCATGATGGTGCCGATGGGGCCGGGGACGGTCCAAGGCAGGGTGTACATAAAGCCGTTCATGCCCAAGAAGTCGATAAAGATCTTGAGGATCCAGATGTTGGCGATCGGGGCAAAGACAAACGGGACAAAGAAGACGGGGTTGAGCACGATGGGCGCGGCGAACAGCAGCGGCTCGTTGACGGCAAAGCAGACGGGGACGATGGCGGCCTTACCGACGGCGCGCATCTCCTGAGACTTGGCCAGGAAGCAGAACATAAAGACCAGGACGAGCGTGGCGCCGGTGCCGCCCATGCAGACGACGAAGTACTGGGCACCCTGGGTCAGGACAGCGGAAGCGTGCTGGCCGGCCTGGAACGCAGCCAGGTTGTCGGTCATGTTGGCAACGAGAGCGGCGGCGATGGCGGGCTCGACGATCGAGGGGCCGTGGACGCCGACGAACCAGAACAGGCTCATGGCGCCGTAGATCACAGCGAGACCGATATAGCCGTCGGCAGCGGTGAACAGGGGCTGGAACACCTGGATGACGCCCTGGGCAAAGCAGAAGCCAAAAGCAGCGCGGAAGGCGATGTCAAAGACCCAAAAGACGGTGATGCAGACGGAGAAGGGGATGATGTCCTTAAAGGTCTGCGAGATGTTGGGCGGAACCTGCTCGGGCATCTTGACGGTGATGTTGCGCTTGATAAAGAACTTGTAGATGATGCCGGTCACAAACGCAGCGATGAAGGCAGTCAGCAGGCCCTTGGAACCAAGGTAGGTGGTGTTGAAGCCGCTGGCGGCGTCCGTGGCGATGGTGTCGCTCGAAAGGAGCAAGAAGCCGATGATGGCCGCGCACATGCATGAGATAAAGTTGATCTGGTTGTTCTTGGGCAGGTCGCGGTTCTGAGCGTCGGCGAAGTGCTTGGCCGTGGTGGCGGCACAGGCGATGGCCAGGATGCCCATGGAGTAGTTGTAGCACTTCCACAGGGCGTTGTTGATGTCATCGGGCCAGTAGAAACCCCAGATATTGGGAACCGAGGCTACCAGGCAGAAGATGGACGAGAAGATGATGATGGGGATGACGGAGATAAAACCGTCGCGGATCGCCTTGAGGTACTTGTTGCGGGCGATCGCGTTGAAAAAGGGCTGCCCCTTTTCGATGATGGCGATGAGTTGCTCCATGCAAAGCTCCTAAGAGTCGGTGGGTTGGCAACGATGGTAGCTTTTGACGTTTGGTTGCCAAAATGTTGACGTTGCCATTTTGCGACACAAAATAAGACGCGAACCGATGGCCCCTGTGCCTGTGGACCGTCGATTCCTTGCGCGTAAACGTTTGAGCCGCCCGGTGGCTCTGTGTTTGCACAATGGCAACGTTAACATTTGGGCGACAAAAGCCGTTCGGGGAAGCAAAAATGTCGGTGAACGGTAGGTTTTGGGTGGTGAGCGTATGGTGGGGGAGGCGTTGGATATACTTGAAGGCGTTAAAAATGACTGCGTAGGGTGTCACCAATGGCATCGTTGACATAGAAAGATCGACCTATGGCCGCTGTTAAAAAATCGGTATCCGTCAAAGACGTAGCGCGCCTCGCGGGCGTCTCGGAGCAGACGGTCTCGCGCACCGTGCACGATTCGCCCAGCGTGCGCCCCGAGACCAAGGAGCGCGTGCGTGCCGCCATGCGCGAGCTGGGGTATCGCCCCAATTTTGCCGGTCGATCGCTGCGCCGTGGCAAGTTTAAGACCGTCGGCGTCGCCATGTTCAACATTACCGGTACAGGCAACCTCGACCGTATGGAGGGCTTTGCTGCCGCCGCCGATAAGCACGGATACGCCATTACCCTCACGAAAGTAGATGGGCATCCGTATACCCTCGAGAGCGCATCGTCGCGCATGAGCGCACTGCCGGTGGATGGCATGGTCGTGATCATGAATCGCATGCCGGCGGACTTTGGAACCTTCGAGCCGCTGCCCGGCATGCAGACAGTGCTCGTTACGATGTTGGAGCACCCGCTCTGTTCAACGGTCGATAACGACCAGTTCGATTGCTCGCGCCAGGTTGTCGAGTACTTGCTGAGGCAGGGGCACAAGACCGTGCATTTCATCTCGTGTCCCGAGCGCTCGCTTTCGGGCATGCAGCGCGAGGAAGGCTGGCGCGAGACATTGCACGCACATGGTATTGAGCCGCCGCGACTCGTTCGTGGCGATTGGACGGCACAGAGCGGGTATGCTGCCGGTCAGGCTCTGGCGGACGATCCGACCTGTACGGCCATTTATGCTTCTAACGACGCCATGGCCTACGGCTGCATTCGCGGACTCGAGTCGCGCGGAAAGCACGTGCCCGAGGACGTGAGTGTGGTAGGTGTTGATGACAGTCTGGGCGACATCGTGCCCGATCGTCGCCTGGCCACCGTGCGCTTTGACAACAGGCGCGTCGGCATGTGGGCGGTCGACAAGATTGCCGGCGCCGATGGGGGTGCGTCTGGCGTGGAGCACATGCTGATCCCCGGTGTGCTCGTAGAGGGCGATACGGTGCGCGATTTGCGTTAGGGTGCGGTCCTGTTTGGGTTTCCGCTAATCATGTTTGATATTGTTCGAAATGGTTTGGAAACCGTTCACGGACGAAAAAAGACCGTTCACGGCTCGAAATAACGGTTTGCATTGTTCCTTTTTGTTTGAATGTTATTGTTTCTAGCATACACAGCGCAGCGCGTATGCCCGGACGCGATGCTCTCCATTGGTTCATATGTGAAAGGAACGCAATATGGCAACCAAAGAAGAAATCTCGATGGTTGGATTCGAGATTGTCGCATACGCAGGTGACGCCCAGACCGATCTGCTTGCAGCGCTCGATGCTGCTCGCGAGGGTGATTTTGAGAAGGCCGAGCAGCTGCACAAGGATGCCAGCGATGCACTCATCGGCGCCCACGACACGCAGACCAAGCTGCTTTCGCAGGAGGCCGGCGGCGGCGAGATGGAGATGACCTTCATCATGGCTCACGCTCAGGATACCCTCATGACCACTATGATCCTGGAGAAGCAGACCCGCTTTACCATCGATGCCTATAAGCGTATCGCCGAGCTCGAGGCCAAGCTCGCCTAACGAGCCCGCACAACCTCGTCCCCTTCCAAAAACCCTGCCGCTATCCGCGGCAGGGTTTTTCTGTTCTCCTCCAAGTTGCGGTGAAATAGGGATTGAATAGGGGCTGGCGGGCGCTAAACAATCCCTATTCCACCGCAACTCATCCCGAGATAGTCATTGGGGACAGTCTTGGTGCGCTCCGTCCGTCTTGCCGTTCGGTTTTTCGTTGGGTGGGTATACTTCCATCCGCAATACAGGCCGGAATGAGGAGGTATCCAAATGCCGGACAACGGATCGATTCAAAAGAGAGACGCACATGAGATGGCCCATGGGCGTCCTGTCCAGATAACTGAGCATACGACGGTAACCGAGCTACAGCCCAGCCTGTCCGATGTCGTGTGCGCAAACAAAAAGCTGCAGATTGGCTTTATCGTTGCGCTCGTGGTACTGGCGCTGCTGTCGGGCTTTGTAGCTCGTCCGCATTTCGCCGATACCAAAACTTGGGACTCCACCATCGAGGTCATCGATCAAAAGAAAGGTAACGTACTGGCGCTCACGACCTCGTGCGTGGCGCTGTCTGCGGGCATTACCGCGCTGCCGGGTGATACGGGAACGCCGGTTGCCGAGCAGCTCGCGCAGCTTTCAGGCAACCTTGGTATCGTGCTTGCCGTGCTATACCTCGAGAAATACCTGTTGACCATTTTGTGGTCGGTTGGCTTGGGCATCTTGATCCCGTTTGCGCTGGTGCTCTTTGCGGCGTCGCTCGGCATTCACGGGCGCTGGAGTACGAGCTCCGTCCTGCGCCGCGTGGCGACGCGCGTGCTGGTGGTCGCCATGATCGGCATGGCGTTGGTGCCTGCAAGTGTATGGGTGTCGCAAAAGGTCGACGAAACGTATCGAGTGAGCATCGAAGCGGCTGAGCAAAAGGCGACTGACGCTGCGAGTGCGGAAGATAGTGATAACTCCAAGGCAAGCAAGAAAAAGGCCGAGTCCACAGAGTCCAAGAACGTGCTTGAGCAGCTTGCCGACGGCGCCTCGGGTCTTGTCACGTCGGTGACCAGCAGCGCCAAGCAGATGACCGATGAGATTGTGCAGCAGGCGACCGATCTCATCGAAGGCGTCATCGTGATGATCGTGACCTCGTGCGTGATTCCATTGCTGGTGCTCGCGGCGTTTCTGTGGCTGGGGCATGTGCTGCTGGGGATTGATATTTCCGGCCCGGCGAACTATTTGACGGGCCGCTTTCTGGGTGCTCCGTCCAAGCACGCCAAAAAGGGTGGGCAGTCCGAGTAGCTAAAACAGCTGTATATACCGGGGAATACCGCCGAAGGGCGGCCGAGACGCGTTCTCGGCCGCCCTTTTGTTTGTTGAACACATGGTCGCTACGTCCGCGCCCGGCTCAAACGGTCAGCAATCATCCGTGAACGATATTTGTTCAAAAAAGAACAAAGATAAACAAATAGTTGTTGCAGTTAGTGTTCGAATGTGTTCAAATAAACATGAACAGTGAAGAACCGCACATTCAGATGCCCGGACCTGAACGCGATTCAACACTTCCAAACAGAAACTACGCACCTGCGTATCTCTCAAGGAGGATGTCATGAGGGTTGTAATCGCTTCCGATGCCGACGGTATGTCGATGAAGGAGTCCATCAAGGAGATGCTCATCGCCGACGGTCACGAGGTCGTCGACTATTCCGAGACCCCTGCCGCGGACTTTGTCGATTCCGCGACCGCCGTTGCCAAGGACCTGCTGGAGCACAAGGATTCCCAGGGCTTTGCATTCGATAAGTACGGCGTCGGCTCCTATATGGCCGCCGTCAAGATCAAGGGCATGGTCGTCGCCAACATTTCCGACGAGCGTTCCGCTTACATGACCCGCGAGCACAACGGCTCGCGCATGGTCACCATGGGCCCGGGCGTTGTGGGCACCGAGGTCGCCAAGAAGATCGCCCGCGAGTTCCTGCGCGCCCAGTACGCCGGCGGCCGTCACCAGATCCGTGTCGACATGCTCAACAAGATGGCCTAACGAGAGCCACCGAGAACTCGAACTTCTACCTCAACTTGTGAATTCAGACGAAAGGACGTTCTGATGAAGAAGACCATCGCAATCGGTTGCGACCATATCGTTACGGACGAGAAGATCTATCTGGCCGACCGCCTGGAGCAGGCTGGCTACAAGGTGCTCGACTGCGGCACCTACAGCCACACCCGTACGCACTATCCCATCTACGGTAAGGCCGTGGGCGAGGCTGTTGCCAGCGGCAAGGCTGACTTTGGCGTGGCCCTGTGCGGCACCGGCATTGGCATCACTAACGCCGTCAACAAGGTTCCCGGCGCCCGCTGCGCCCTGGTTCGCGACATGACCTCTGCCCTGTATGCCCGTCGCGAGCTCAACGCCAACATCGTGGGCTTTGGCGGCAAGATCACCGGCGAGTTCCTGATGGCCGACATTATGCTTGCCTTCCTGGAGGAGCCCTACGAGAAGACCCCCGAGCACGATGCCCTGATCGCCAAGATCGATGCCTGCAACAAGGCCGACGCCGAGGCTCAGGCTGACCCGCACTTCTTTGACGAGTTCCTGGAGAAGTGGGACCGCGGCGAATACCATGATTAGCGGGTATCCGGCGTAATTTACTAGTCCGTTGACGGCTCGCGTTTCTGTGAGGGGGCGCGGGCCGGTTTTCTATCGGCCCTATTGACTTGGCGGGCTGTCGTAAGAAAGGGAAGGCTCCTATGGAGTTTGTTCTTGATAACGGTTCTATCCGCGTAGCACTGAGCACGGCGGGCGGGTCGTTCACTTCTATTGCGGCCAACGGCCGTGAGTACCTGTGGCAGGGTGATTCTTCGGTCTGGTCGGGCCAGGCACCCATTTGCTTCCCGATCTGCGGCGGCCTTCGTGACGGTCGCGCGATGACTATGGGTGGTCGCGAGGTCAAGCTCGCCCGCCATGGTTTTGCCCGCAAGCAGGAGTGGAAGCTCGAGAAGCAGAGTGACAACATGGTTGCGCTGAGCCTAAGCTCTGCCGACCATGCCGAGTTGCTCGAGCAGTACCCGTATCCGTTTAAGATCGTTGCTCGTTACACGATCGATTCGGAAAAGGTGGCCGTGTCGTACGAGGTGACCAATGAGGGCATCGAGGATATGCCATTCTTTGTGGGTGGTCACCCCGGCTTTAAGTGCCCGCTCGACGAGGGCGAGTCCTACGACGACTATGAACTTCGTTTCGATCAGCGTGAGGCGACCGAGCTTTGCACCGCTGTTCCCTCCACAGGCCTGATCGATGTCGAGCACCGTAGCAAGAACCCGATGGTCGGCCACGATCTGCCGCTTACCCATGAGCTCTTCGACTTCGCCGAGACCATCTTTGATGTGCTCGAGAGCCACGTGGTTACGCTGACCAAGAAAACCGAGGACAAGGGCGTGCGCCTGACGTTCCCCGATATGCCGTACCTGATTGTGTGGAGCAAGCCCGAGGGCGACTTTGTGGCTGTTGAACCGTGGGGTGGTCTGTCCACCTGCTCCGACGAGGACGATATTCTGGAGCACAAGCGTGGCTGCCTGGTTGCCAAGCCGGGGGAGACCGTCACCCGCGGCTTTGAGATCGAGATCCTTTAACGAGCTATCGTATGTTTGGGGCCGCGCGTGTCGTGCCCCGGAAACAGGAGTTCAATATGATTCTGACCGTTACCATGAACCCGTCGATTGATACGCGCTATCAGCTCGACAAGCTGATCATCGACGATGTTAACCGCGTGACGCCCGAAAAGACCGCTGGCGGCAAGGGCCTCAACGTGAGCCGTGTGCTGCTGCAGCTGGGCGACGACGTGCTCGCGACCGGTCTGCTCGGCGGCCACATGGGTGCCTATATGGCCGAGCTTATGGATGCCGATGGCGTCAAGAACGACTTTGTGCCTATCGCCGGTGAGACGCGCATTTGCCTGAATATTCTGCACGAGGGTAATCAGACCGAGCTGTTAGAGAGCGGCCCGCAGATTGCCCCGGCCGAGCTCGAGGCCTTTACGGCCAAGTTCGCCGAGCTTGCAGCGAAGGCGGACGTTGTGACGCTTTCGGGCTCGCTGCCGCGTGGCGTCGATGCCGGCTACTATGCCGAGCTCGTCAAGATCGCCGAGGAGGCGGGTGCCAAGGTGCTGCTCGACACCTCGGGTGCATCGCTGGAGGCCGCGCTGGAGTCCGACGCTAAGCCTGAGCTCGTAAAGCCCAACCTGACCGAGATTAACGGCCTGCTGGGTACGTCCTTTACGACCGATGATGTCGATGCCCTGCGCGAGGCGCTTGCCGCCGATGACCGTTTTGCCGGTATTCCCTGGGTTGTCGTTTCGATGGGCGCTGCCGGTTCGGTGGGCTTCCATGAGGGTCGCGCGTTCCGCGCCAAGACGCCCGCGATTGCGGCTGTGAACGCGACGGGTTCCGGC
>CABSZR010000006.1 GCA_902482185.1 uncultured Collinsella sp.
CCGTAGTAGAGGGTCGACTTCTTGGTCTGCGACGCCACACTAAAGGCAAGCGGGATCAAAACGACCACGCCGGCCTCAAAGAACACCGTGGTGCCGATGACCAAACCGGTGATGCCCAGCGCCCAACTGGAATGGCCCTGGCCAAAGGTGTCAATGAAGGTCTGGGCGATCTTCTTGGCGCCGCCGCTCTCCTCCAAAATCTGGCCAAACATCGATCCCAGGCCAATGAGCAAGGCGATGTTTTGCAGCGTGGTGCCCACGCCCTTGGTGACGGTGTCTGCCACCATATCGAGCGGCATGCCGGCTCCGATACCGATCACGAGCGCCGAGACCATCATCGACAGCACGGGGTGCAGCTTGAACTTAATGATGAGCGCAAGCAGCAACGCGATGCCCACGATGGCGGCGATGACCAGCCTGGTGGGATCAGCCATAAACGTTGGGTCTGACATCTTTCCTCCAATTCATCAGACCTTTTGAATTCATCTGATGACTATAGCGTGTTTTGGAAAGGTCTGATGTTTCATTTTGGAATTTGTTCGAAATACATCTGATGTATTTGGTAAACGGTCGTATTTGCGCTGCGAACGGTATATCTAAGCCGCCCGACTCAAATCCAGCGGCCAATATCGCATCCGTGGTGCGCTAAAATAGCTCAGATGAATTTTGTAATGAAAGGTATAGCTATGGCCCGCGCCGAATCGGGACTCCCCGAGCAAATATCGGAGAAAATCATTCAATTGATTCTGGATGAACACCTTGAGCAAGGCAATCGCCTGCCCAAGGAAACCGTGCTGGTCGAGCGCTTGGGCGCCGGCAGGAGCACCGTGCGCGAGGCCATGAAGTTGCTGCAGTCGCGCAATATCGTGCGCATTAAGCAGGGTTCGGGCACCTATGTGGCGTCAAACCCCGGCGTTGCCGACGACCCGCTGGGCTTTACCTTTATCGACGACAAGCAGCGTCTGGCGCGCGACCTACTCGAGGTGCGCTTTATGATCGAGCCGCAGATGGCCAGCATGGCCGCAGAGCACGCAACTAACGACCAGGTCGTCTGTATCAAAGAGCTCTGCGACGAATCCGAGCGCCTGGCCGAGGCCGATGAGGATTACTCCGCCGCCGACACCGCGTTCCACAATGCCATTGCCGAAAGCTCCGGAAACCTCGTCGTTCCCCGCCTGATGGGCGTGCTCAAGGCATCCGTCCCCCTCTTTATCGACGTGACCGGCAAAAAGCTCGTCGAGGAAACTATCCGCACGCACCGCGATGTGGCCGACGCCATCGCCTCGCGCAACCCCACCGCCGCGCACGACGCGATGTATCTGCACCTGGTGTATAACCGCAACATGATTGCGGAGGGCACGCAGACACAGAGCGAATAGACATCCGCGCGGCAAGAGCGACATGTCAACCAACTAAACGACGACAACGCACGTAGCGAGCTTGCTGACGCCCGCGCCTATAACGTATTTCACGGCCGGAATCACCGTCTTGCCGCAATCGATATTTGTATTTGCCTCGGGTCGAAGCAAGACGCGCTCGCCTTCCGTTTGGCCCACGGCATCGACACGACAGGCTGCATCGATATCCTCCAACGTCACCCAATGGTAATCACCCGGTACCGCAAAGCCCGCGTCAAAGGCGACGCACTCCACAGCGCTTTTTACAACATGATTACGAAGTTGCCCGTTCGCAAGAGAAATCACCTCGGTCACCACATCGATACCGGGGCACGGACTCCAACTTGTCCGCACGGCGCGACGGCCGTCATCGAGTGTTACGACCTCGCTTTTATCCACACCGTCACGAACAAATACGCGCCCGCCAACCACAAATGCCAGCATGCTGTCGGGCGCCGCTTCCCCGAGCGAACGCTGCGAGCGCGCAACGCTAAAGCCAAACCGCGTCGAATAGGCAAACTTGCTGTACTTGTTATCGGACTGGGCAAATGGGTGTCCCGGGACGCAGCCGCTCGGATACAGCACGACCTCCCCCGCATCATCGCGCGCAACCAGGGCCGTCTTTCCCAGCGCATCGTCGGCAGCACGCGGAGGAAGCGCAAGTTCAGTTTCGGATACGCTCCAAAACCGGTCATCCTCGGGAAGCGCCAGGCACGCAAACGCCATCAGGCACCAGTACGGCGAACCGGCGGCGTTATATCCTTCGCACATGTGCTGGTTGGGATACTTGTAACCCAGCGAAAGCACGTGACCATTGTCACAGATGCTGCTTGGGTCCCAGGCCTTTATATTTCTAACAATGAGGCCCTTGAGCGTTCCGATGTCAAAATTTCGCCCCAAACAGACGCCCGCCGCCGCGACAATCGACCAAAAGCCCGACTGCGCAAAGCGATAGACCATCGAGCGCCCATACGGCACCGCCTCGCCACGCGCCGAGAATAGCTTGACGTAATCGGCCGCAAACAGCTTGAGCCTATTAAGGTAAGCGGCAGCCCTCACGGCATCGTGGCTTCCGAACTTCCAGATGTACAGGATTGAGAAAAACTGAAACGTCATGGCATTGTAGTAATCGGGCAAGCCCGTCGGCCCATCCTTGTACCAGCCGTCGCCGTCATAAAAATCGTCGAGTGCCCGAAGGTCCTCGTCTAGAATTTGTTGGCTATAAGACATACCGAGCTCGCGCAGAGCAAGGTTAACGAGCGCCTGAAACCATAGCCAGTTACCGGCAGGGCAGCTGTGATCATTGATTTTTCCGAGCCATGCCGCAGCGCGCTCACGCTGCCCATCGCTCAACGGCTCCCAAAGCACATTGGGGGCTAGCAAGAGCGCGTATGCGATGGCAGCCATCTCAACGAACTTCTGGTCGTGGTCGCGACAATCGCCCCAATAGGCACCCGACTGAGGATCGGTACCCGCAATGAGCCCATCGCAATAAATGCGCTCGAAAGTCCCGCCGGCACTTTGGGAGCCGCCTGCCCAATACGGGGCCAAGCCCCACAACGGCCGCGCCCATGCCTCCATGGGAATGACCTCGTCCTCGTACTGCGCTCCACCACCAGCAAGATAGAGCAACGCCTCGCTGTCGCCATAGTTCGGCAGCAGCGGATTCAAATAGTCGAAAAGTATCTGCGAAAGCGCTTTTCTATCCATCCTTCAATCCTCCTAGAGCAAGCTCGGCCGTAAAGAGCGACTCCTATCTACGCACACGAGCGAAGAGCCTCAGTTTGCCATACATATGCTATTTCTGCTTTTTGTACAGCACCTCGGCAACGACCTCGGACCGCTCTGCGCATCGAGCGCCGCGGAACAACTCACTGGTAGCACACTCATATACGACATCTTTTTCCAAAAGAGAGCTGTTGTCGCTCATTTGGACAAACGGCTTCCCGGCGTTCATCACATCGGGCTCGTACGAAATCTGGCAATCGTTAAACTCGAGCAGACCGGGCACCGCTTCGTTTCCGTTAAAGAACGAGCTCATGGTCACGCCCTGCGCTTTGCAGCCCTCAAAGTGCATATCTACCAGCGGACGCTTGGTTTGATAGCCCTTCTCGGATCCAAAGTCGTAGTTGATCAAACGCCCCGGATTGACAAACGAACAGTTGTGCAAGCGCCAACTGCACGAATCGCCACGATACACATCACCGGCGGGCGAATAGTATTTGACCGCCGCATGCATATGGTGAGTACCTTCGAGGATATGCTCATACTCGCCCGGACCGACAAAGCGGCAAGAATCGACCAGCAGGTTTATGCAACCCAGGCGAATGGCATTGCATGCGGTATTGAGCAGGCAGTCCTCGACGACGACATTGCGCGCGTCGAAACCGGCGACACAATCGTCTCCCGTCTTGAGCGTGCACGAACGGATCGCGACGTTGTTGCAGTGGTGGATGTTCAGCCCGTCGTGACCGCCCAGAATGCTCACGCGCTCAATAAACACGTTGTCGCACGAGTCGATCTGATGGCTCCAATTTGCACTGCGCACAAAGGTGTAGCCCTTAAGCGTCACATTGCGGCACCGGCAGATGCGGATACCCATGGCGCCGCGAAAGCCCTCCTCCCCTGCCGGGTCGGTGCAATCGACGCCGTCAAAGAAGCTGCCGGGCTCGCCCACGATCGTAACGTTTTGGGCATCGGCCACCGTCAGCAGCGCACGCGTATAGTGCGGGGGAAGGCGCTGAATACGCACGATCTCGGGGTCGGTCGCATAACGCAGCGTAGTTGGGATATCCCAATCGGTATAGTCGGCAATCTCGTCAGAGCCCCGGATGGTCGCCCCGGCCTCAAGATACAGCTCGGTATCGCCGTACATGCGAATCGATCCGACACGATACGTACCGGCCGGAACAACGACGCGAGCACCCTGCGCGTCACGCGCACGGTCTAAAATCTCCTGAAACTCAGCCGTCACGCAACGGCTGCGGTCTGCGAGCTCGGCAGGAACACGAAGGATAGTGAGAGACATATCAGTCCTTTCGTATCTCAATGGCTCAATGGCCATCGATCGACAAATCGGGGCCAAAATCGCTCCATGCGATTTCAATCGGGTCATGCTTGATAGGTAAAAACGTAACGGGAAGTATCGAATAGCCCGATGCCCCCAGATCGTCAGGATCCCAATGATCGAGGAGCACATAATGACGCCCACCGGCCTTAAACAGACAAGTTGCCTGGCCATCGTAGGTGCTTCTGGCGCGATCGCCCACGCAGGGGTTATCGATGAGCTTCCACGGCCCAATCATCTGCGGCGCCGTGCCAAATAGAGCCGGATTCGCCCGCCAGCCGGTGCATCCGCTTGTAAGCAGATAGAGCTGGCCACATGCACTCAACACGCAGGGAGACTCTCGTTCTTGCTCGGAAAAAACGCGAACGAAACCGCCCAGGACGCCTTCGTAGTCGTCGGTAAGCGGTGCGACGTGCAGCGTTTTATTACCCTCGGAGCTACAGATAAGGTATGCAGAACCTCCGTGCTGCTCATACAGCGTGAAATCCCTGCTGTCCTGGCCGCAGGGTCTAAACACATTCACAAGCTCAAAGGGGCCCGTCGGAGCATCGGACGTGGCAACACCCACGCCGGCGAAACGATAGCGCGCATCGTCCGCATGAAACCAAAGGACACAGCGACCCGTCTTGGCATTAAACAGCACGCGTGGTCGCTCCATCACGCCCGAGGGCCTTAAGACATCGTATTCACTCGCGCGCTGCGAGCAAAACACTAGACCGCAGTCGTCCCAGTCGACAAGGTTGGTCGAGCGATAGCAGCGAATACCAATCGCATCCATACGGCGGTTGACGGTTTTACCCGATTTATCCTCCCCATACCAATAAAAAACGGTTTTTCCCGCTGCTTCGATAGGAAGAATCCATCCGCCATGAGCCTGTATGGGTCTACCGGTCGAATCTTGCCAAAGCGTCCCGTTCTTTTGGGCACTCATCGAAGGACCTCACCGTTGGCGGAAGTAAGCACTCGACCCCAAATCTCAATCTGGCTTAACCCGGGAAACCCGTCCTCATCGATTTTGACAAGATTTTGCAGCTTGACCCACGAAACGATACGCCCTCCCAGATCAAACGTTTGCCGCGCTCCCGTCTTCTTGAGCGCCAGATCGGTAACAGAACCGTCCGAGAGCTCCAGTTGCACCTGGCGCCAGCATGTATCGTGCGGAAAATCAGCGCGAAGGTACAGCCGCAGTTCATCTGCGTTAACCGGCTCTCCAAAATCAATCTTGAGCCATGCATCCGCACGTCCGGCGACACTCCACGACTCGTGCGGCCAACTTCCGTGATTTGACGTCTCCATCACGCCGTCAATCACGTTGCGGGCAACAAACTGGGGGTTATCCATGGGAACATTTGAGGTCACGTGTGGATAAACGCCTGTCATGTCCTCGCAGTCGCACGCGTTGAGCGAAAGGTTGCGCCAAGCAGCGGCTTCGCGAGGGTCTTCCCGTCGAACGTATGCAAAATGCCGATCGCCCTCAAACGCCCATCCCTTGCCGTAGGCTTTCTGACGGCATCCAAGTGGAATCGGAAATTCAAACGAATCCTCGGTCATGAGGACATGGCTTTCTGCAAGCGAGGCATCGAGCCTCAACACAAGGCGAACCGGATGGGTATCGCAGCGAACGACGAGTTTGTCGCCGGGTAGATACTCCCCTCGCCATGCCAATGTCACCTCGTCCTCTTGCTCAGCGGCATACACGACTTCGCCCGTAGCCCGAACGACACTCAAGCTGAGCACAGACATATATCCTCTTCTCTATCGATCGCGATATGAAAACGAACCGAATGTCGCCGTTGAGCTCTTGTCCCACATATCGATGCATGAAAGACCGACGACCATGCCGGTATAGGCAGGAAAGCCGACGTGCTCGTCGGACAGCACCGAAGCATCGAGCACTAGCGGAGCCCCCGCCCCGTCGGCCACAAAGCTGCGACTGTCCCCGTCAAGCGAATAGAAGAAGCGCATGTCATAGCCATCGACTTCGACGCCAAGCTCAAGCGCCTCGACATCGTCGGGAACCACAATACCAGCATCGCCCAGAGGCATGCCGTAGGTCCCCCTGTCACACGTCATAACCTGGAGCACGCGACAGGACCGCTTATCATCCCACGTAAGATGCAGATAATAGAATGCACGCGAGTCGTATTCGCAGATCAAACCCGCCATTTGGTTGTAATGACGCGGGGCAAACCTCACCGTGCATCGCGCGGTCCATGCATGGCTGCAAACGCGACGGACGAGTTTTGACTGCTGATGTGCCGAGCTCGGCGACTCGCCGCCCTTGAGCGTAAGACCTTCGGGACCGACGCTCCACCAACCACCATCGCGATAACGGCAGCAAAGCCACTCTTCCTGCCAGAGTCTATCCGCATCATCGAAAGTTGTGTCGTAGGACATAGATTCGCTTGGTGCGGAAACCTCTCCCTGCACATCAAACATGACCGGGGCCGTGCAGGCACCCTCTGCCAGACGCGGCCACCCATCTTGCCATACAATCCGCGCCATACCGGTCTCGCGGCCAAGCACAGAGTAGCCCGATTCATGTTCATCGAATGCATGCTTGGAGCCATCGCGCTGAGGCAGATAGCGACTGCATAAAAACGAGACGTACCACGAACCGTCGGGCGCCTGTGCAAAGTTGCCATGTCCCGTACGGCGCAAGGGGCTGTCGCTCAACCAAGCGCACACAAGCGGTTCGGGACACATCTCATACGGGCCCCAAAGTTCGTGCGAGCGAGCCATACGGATTCTATGGCGACGACCCGTACCGCCTTCGGCACAGGCAATGTAATACCACTGGTCATGCTTGAGCACATGCGGACCCTCGCGCAGCCAGTTGACCGCATCACCGTTATCCAAAACAACCTGAGCTTCACCGATTAGGCCGTCCTCAAGCGAAAACTCCTGCATTACCAGGCCGTTGAATTTGTGATGGCCATCAATGGGACGAGGATCCCATTGGGGGTTGATAACGTAATGCCGACCGTTCTCGTGGAAGAACCCGGGGTCGAAACCAGATGCATTGACAAAGACCGGCTTAGACCAAGGGCCGTGTGGATCGCGCGCAGTTACCACATAGTTGCATACGTCCTTGAATACGCCATCAATCTGATAGGCAATGGTATATGTGAGCCAAAAAAGATTGTTTGTCTCATCATAGGAAAGATCGGGGGCCCAGACGCCAGCCGAATCGCGAACACCGCGAAGGTCCAAATCGGGCAGCGCGCCGCCGATAGAGTGCCAGGTAATCAAATCGTCAGATTCGTAGAGCGAAACCGCCGGCACCCATTGAAACGTCGACGTGGCGAGATAGTACTTTCCGTGCGCTTGACACAGGCACGGATCTGGATGAAAACCTCGAAGCACGGGATTGGCGATCGTTGTCATCGGCTACACCCTTTCCCTCAAAATCCTATCTATCGCATACGCGACGCCATCGTGGTCATTGTCGAGCGTTTGCGCGTTTGCCACGGCTTTTACCTGTGGCAGCGCATTACCCATGGCAATACCGAGGCCCGCTATCGATATCAATTTGACATCGTTCTCGTCGTCTCCGAGCGCGGCAACCTCATCGATTCCCATGCCCATTTCCTTTGCCAGGGCGGCAACGCCCTCGGCCTTGGAGCAGCCCTTGGCGATCGCATCGCACCAGCAGACATCGGACTGAACCGCCTCGATGTCATCAATGGACAACAGCTCGCGCTTAACCAATCCATAGACCTTAGGGTCGACATGATGAACGGCACCCTTGAGGACTCGCCCGGTATGCTCTTGAGCAGCTTGGCGCAGCTCGTCATAAGAACCCAATCGGGTATACCGCCGCGTTGCAGGAGACTCTCCACCCCTGCGCTCGATATATCCCGCACACAGGTTAAAATCGCCGCCCGCAAGCGATATATAGCAATTATGCTCAGCTGCGATATCGATGGTCTTCTGCACGTCCACATCGCTCAATCCATGACGGAACACCTCATGGTCGTCAAGCATGACATAGGCACCCGAAAGGCAGACGGCGGTATGAGGCAACCCCAGTCCATCGGCGGTCTCGGCAATATTGAACGGATGGCGACCGCTCGCGATGGCGACGTCTATGCCGGCATCGCGAGCACGGTCGATTGCGCGCCGGTTAGCCGCTGTTATCTGCTTCGACGAGTTGAGTACCGTACCGTCCAAATCGATACAGATCAGCTTAATCGCGGGGATGGCCACCTTGTCAATGGTCGCGTCTACCACAGCAGCGTATCCTTTCCAGCAAGCCGTAAAACCGCCTCGAGGAAATAGTAGTCTCCGTACACCATGGGAACATGGCGATCCTTTTCGGAGAAATAGGCACCAGAGCACATGGTGACCACGCCGTCATGCTCGACATTCCAATCACAGAAACGCGCATCGGTCGCGCGCAGGATTCTAAGCGCCCACGTCACCCACTCATCGCGCTCCGCACCCTCGCAGGAACGTGCGATTTCGAGCATTCCGCATGCGGCGATGCAGCCGGCAAGCGCATCCCACCAGTCGACATCGACGGGCTGACGAAAGTCGAGCTTGGCAACGTTGCCCGTCAGCGAAACCTGGCTGGTAAAGTAGTTCGCCACGCGCTTTGCCGTTTCGAGGTAACGGGCTTCACCCGTATGACGGTACGAAAGCGCAAAACCGTACACCGCCCACGCCTGACCACGGCTCCAACTCGAACCCGAAGCATACCCCTGTCCCGCGGGCGTATCGAGCAGCTCGCCATTGTGCGGGTCGAGCACAATAATATGGTTGCACGACCCATCGCCGCGGACCGTATTACTCATCACGGTGTCGGCGTGGTCTTCGGCGACATAGGTAAACCGCGGGTCGCCGATAACATCGCTCGCCCAGTAGAGCAGCGGGATGTTCATCATCGAATCGACGATGACCCAACCGGCGCGATCACGATTCCACGAACGAATGAACTTGCCACGCGGATTATAGCGACCGGCCAAAAGATGGGCGGCATGAAGACCGCGCGCCTGGCTGCGCTCGTTACCCGTCAGGCGATAATCGGCAACGGCCGAAAGCAGCCACATAAAGCCGACATCGTGATGAAGGCCGGTATAGCGCTCGAAGGCGCCGTCGAGCTTGTCCTCCACCTCGCGTGCGGCCGTCAAGTATTTATCGTCCCCGGTCGCGCCGTAGCACTGCCACAAGATGCCCGGCCAAAAACCGTTCGTCCACCAAATAAGATCTTCGGGCGTAGCCGACATATCCTTTTTGTAGATACCGTCCTGGGCGATATAGGGGATCTTACCGCCAATTCGATCGCACTCGGCGCTAAAGCGCTCGACGAGCTTTGTATAGGTCGAGTCCAGCCATGCGGCGTCATCGGAACACAAGTTAAACGGTTGTGTTGACATGGATCCTCCTTGTGAGTTGGTCTGCGGGAATCCCCAGAAGTCGCGAAGCCTCTTCGCGATAATCCCGCGAGCGTTTACGATTTGTTTCGCTATAAATCTGCGAGAGCAAATATGCGGCGTATCCGCGTCGACGCCCCGATAGCGTCGCGTATTTGTTCTCCAGCTCGGTTCTATACATCTGCCCGTTATGGCACACGGCGATATCAAAATGACGTCGATACGCCTTGACTTGCTGCTCGGTCATGCCGGCCTGCGGCATTTCGATCAAGATGCGGTGACAATGCTTGCGGTCCCCGTTGGCGGCAAAGCCGTCAAAACCGTCGGCAAGCACCATCGATCGCTGCGCATCGTTTAGCTTGAGGCCCATAAGGCCATTGAAAGCCTCGACCATTTGGTCTTTATCGCCCCGACGTGTCAGCGCTATAAAACGCAAGCGCTCGCGGGCAAACACCGACAAGGCAAACCTTGCCCCAAAGCCATCGATCTTAGCGAAAAACCGGTCCAGATCGCCCTCGCGTGCAGCGACATTCAAGTCGCGATAGATGCGGTAGCGAAGGTAAAAGCCACCCGCCGTAAAGACAATTGTGAGCACGGCAATAAGCGCGATTGCATATCCCAGACCCATAGTGGCCTACCTCCCGATGAAAAGGGCGAAAGCGGATGGGACCACCGCTTTCGCCCAAACACAAACTTTGATCGTTAGGCGACCGTACCGCCGGTGACACCAAGCAGGGTGAAAACGACACACAGTACCAAGATGATCGCAAGCAGAACCATGGCGCTGTTCTTGGACTTGGACTTACGCAGGTAAGCAAAGGAGCCAAGCGTGATTGACAGCGGGACAATGCCCGGAAGAATCGAATCGAGCATGGCCTGCAGGTTGAAGGTGGCACCGCCCGTGGGGATAACGAGCGTAGTGGTGACCGTAACGAACTGTGCGGTCATGGCGCCGACCATGATCATGCCCAGGACCGTAAAGCCCTTGGTGAAGGCCTGCATCTTACCCGATGCCATAGCCTCGGTAATAAAGCCAGTGCCCAGCTTCATGCCCAGGCTGCCACAGAACCAGTGGATGATCTGGTTGGGCACGTTGTAGACAAGGGCGAACAGGATGGGGCCGAGCCAAGAACCCTGCTGCGAGAAACCAATGGCAACGCCGGTTGCGATAACACGCAGGCAGGAAAGCTGGATGGAGTCGCCGATACCGGCGATCGGGCCCATGAGGGCAACCTTGATGGCCTCAATGGAGTTGTCATCAAACTCCTCGCCGGCATCGAGGGCGGCCTTGCGCTCGTACTCCATCGAAATGACGATGGCGTAGATGAACGAGGCGAACATAGGGGTGGTGTTAAAGAAGTTCTGGTGGCGCTGAAGTGCGTCATAGTACTCGTCGGTGTCCTTGCCGTAGATATCGGCAATGAACGGCTCGAGCTGCCAGACGGTGGAAGTGCCCTGCTGCTTGGTGTAAGACGTGCAGAACATCAGCCACCAGACACGGGTGAAGAGTCGACGGACGATACTCTTCTTCTTTTGCTCGGTCAGCCCGTTTTTGGGCTCCGTGGCGACGGCGGTGTTAGTCATTGAAGAAATCCTCCTCATCATCGGCAGAAGATGCGGAAATCTGCTTTGCGGCAGCCTTGTCGTCAATGCGACGCAGCTCGTTGAAGATCGTCACCGCGGCGATAACGCCACCGATAACTGCAATTTCGACCAGGGACAGCAACGGGGTATTGGCGCTCGCAACCGTAATGGCTTTATCGGCGAGCGTGGCACCCGTCACCTTGCTGTAACCAAAGAAGGCAACCAGGCCAAAGCCCAGGAAGAAGTACGGGAAGGCCTCCTTGGTGTAGAGCTGCTTGAGCAGCAGGGCAAGGCCGAGGGCGGGAAGCGCCGCGGCGGCAACCTTGAGGGAGGCATTGAGCCAAGCGGGGATGGCGTCGACAAAGGCGGACACGACGGGCTGGCCGGCAAGCGTACACACAAAGCCGAGGATGAAGTAGCAGAGCTCGAAGCAGACAAACTGGGTGATCCACAGACGGTTGTAGCCAGCGTAGTTATGGTTGGCAAGCAGCTGCTCAAACTTAGGAACAAGCGAGGTCACGACAACCTTCATGCAGGAGTAGAGCAGCGTACCCAGGGCGGACAGAGGAATAGCGAGCGTCATGGCGACCTCGATATCCTGACCCAGCAGGATGGCGAACGCACCGCCAAAGATCGAGCCCATGGTAATGTCGGACGGCATAACGCCGCCAAGGCTCACGTTGCCGATAAAGACAAGCTCGAGCTGGGCTGCGAGGATAATGCCCTCGGTGGGGTGGCCGAGCAACGCACCCAGAATTGCCACACAGAAGATCGGGCGTGCAAGCTGGGTAGATGCCCACCAATCAAAGAACTTTGCCCCCATCAGCGTAAGGCCGACGATAAGGGCGGCAGTAACGTCCATTACGTTCTCCCTTCACATTCATACGTATTGCAATCGTTCGCGGCAAGGCCTCTACCGCAAACGCAGTTGCCTAAATAAGACTCATGAGATCCTTGCGGTCGTTCTCGGGGACCGGCTGATGGATAATCTCGACGCCCATGTCCGAAATCTCGTGCAGAACAGCCCTGTCGCCATCGGTCAGATAAACCGAGTCGGAGACTTTCTGCTTGCCGGCGATGGGTCCGTTGATACGACCATAGTTGGCGACGTTAAGCACCGGACGCTCCTCGATGCCTTTAAACACGGCGAGGATGTCGCGCGGGTCATTGGAGACGAGCAGGATCTTCATATCCTTGGAGCGCGGGTCGTTAAGAATGCCCTGCGCCTTCTCGATCGGCAGGATGGCTGCCTTGACGCCAGCGGGCGCAGCGCCCTTAAGGGCGGCGACCTGGACAGCGTTCTTAGCGATGCTGTCGGAAGCCACGATGATTCGGCTGATACCGAGCTCTTTGCTCCACTTGACGGCGACCTGTCCGTGAATCAGGCGGTCATCGATGCGTGCCATACTAATCATGTTTGATACTCCTTAACCTCAACCGTTCGGTCTTGCGCTGTGCGTTATCGCTTAGAAAAAATCGTCCTCGCCGTTATCGACCGGAGCGTCTGCTTTGATAAGCTCGACGACCTTGGTGCCTGCCTGCGCGTCGGCGACCGCCTGATCGATCTGAGCCTGCGAAAGCTCGCCGGGCATTGCTAAGATCGACAGCACGAGACCCATTGACAGACCCGAAAGAAGCACGACGTTGTCGAACTCAGAGAGCTGCTGCAGGCTCTGGTTGCAAACGCTTCCGCCAAAGATATCGGCAATCACGATGAACTGATCGTTCGGGCTTGCCGCCACACGATCGCGCAAGCCCCCGATAAGCTCGACGACATTTCCGTCGGGCGCGAGTCCCAAATACGAGAGCTCCTCGTTTTTGCCAAACACCATGGCGACGGCATCGGCAACACCGGCGGACAACTTTCCGTGTGAAATCAATACGACCTGTTTGCTCATCTGGCTCCCCTTGGTTTCTTGTTTAGCAAACTGGTTTACTAACCGGTTTGCATTGTACAGAAGATGTTGAAGAAAATGCAGCCATTTTCAAAAACTATTTGGCGTTTGACCGTTGGCGGTCATTTTCCTACCGTTTACCGGATGCGTGTGCGTCAATTCTGACTTCCAGGATCTCCGTAAACCATGCATCCCAGATGAAATGCGGTCGCAGGCATTCTGGTCTTCAATGCCGGAACGGCATTCTGCTCACAGCTGTAGATGTTCGTTGCAGGGTTTTGGCGCACGGCAACCGCCTCACGCCTATCCCACTCGCCGGCAAACGATTCGACCAGTGCTCCAAGACCGACCTGCCTAAGCTTGCGCCCTATCTCGTCGCGACATGCCAAAATATCCTCGATGCCCGCCACTTGCCCGTAATTATCGTCATCGCCGCCCGGCGCCGACATGTTACGTGCAAGCCTGATAGACCCCTGATTTCGCTCGGCGCAGTCAAACTTTGAACTCCAGCCAAATACTGGAAAACCACCTTCGTAGGTCTCCAAGGGAACCGAAGACTCGACATGGTGGATGCGTATATGCCTAAACTCGTCGACCGGAACTAACCAGGTCTCGACACGTGCAACCGCTCCATAGCCCCACAGGCTATAGGCATAACCGTCATGGATTTCGTAGCCCTCGATACGGCCGCGACTTGCAAACTGATCGGTCCCGGCGACCGAAAGTGTCAGGGAGCTATCGACCGCAAAATTGCCGATTCCAGTTCCATCGACCGACGCGTTCCATCCAAACGCCGTCGAATAGCACAACTTGCCGTACTTTGAGTAGCGCCCCATGAGGCCCGAGGCGCAGTACTGTTTTGCCGAAAGCATATAGGTATGGCGCTCGCCGGACTCAATCAACACGCCAGGCTCGTTTTCGACATGCAGCTGCTTGAGTTTGAAAGCATGCGGCTCAATGCCCCAAAACGGATCGTCCTGAGGCAGCGCCAAAACGACAAACGCCCTAAATGCCCAAAAGGAGGCTCCGGGGCTGGAGTAATCCTCGCGTATGGGCGCGCCAGGGTAGCCATATCCAATGGATGAAAGGCAGTCACGCCCAGTAGAGTCGTACCACCACGAAAGATGACGACATAGCAGGTCTTTTATCTCGGCAGCAGGGGCGATCCTTTCACCCATGAGTGCCGCAGCGCTCCAAAATGCCGCCTGGGCAAAGCGGTAGGTCAAGCTGCGCCCAAACGGCAACGCCCTGCCACACGAATCAAACCAGTAGCGGTAGTCTGCCGCAAAAGCCTTTGCGCGCTCGATGCAGTCAACAAGCGGATTTGAACGGGCATAGCGCTCAAGCAGCAACGCAATGAGGTGAAATGCCGAGCCGATATATGTATCAAGCTGAAAAGGGGTACCATCCTCATACCATCCATTGCCGACATACATGTTCTCGACGGCTGCGACATCCGCCGCCAGGCGATCGGCATCATAGGCAAGGCCGCATTGGCGCAAGCCGCAGTTGATAAGCACGCGCGCGAGATACCAGCTTCCCCACGGAAGTTCAATCTTATTTGCAACGTTGAGCCACGAGACAAGACGCTCTTGTTGCACGGAACTTAAACGGTCAAGCAGCTCGTCACCAAGACACAGCAGGCCATATCCATACACGACCTGCTCAAAGACGATTTGTCGTGTTTCGAGCGTAGGATCGGTAAACGCGTTTGGGTCACCCGGCGTTAAACCTTTTGCAATGTAGTCAAAATAAGGTTTAATACGGGGTTCCTCCGGTGACACGCCACCTTTTACCAATGAAAAAACTGCCCAGAGAGGGCGAGAACCCCATTCAAAGCGACGAATGGGCACTCGAAACGAAGCGCCAATATTATCGGGGCACATAATCGGATCAGGAAGCAGATCGAGCACCCAGGACAAAAGATCGTCCCTCGTCGAAAGCGAATAGCGCTGGCGTGCTGTCTCCATAATCCTCCCCCTTTTTACGGTTTTTCCCATCATATCTTTTGCATAGGCAAACGGTTACGTAAACCGATTATTCCCCCGTTGTTGATTAGCGCATTGCGAAGGCTTTACCCCTATCTGCTATCGGCACGCGATGGTAAACTGATTTACAATTTATCCAAGTAATCCCCCGTAGAAAGAAGCCCTCCCATGGCTAGCCAAACCAATGCGAAAAAGCGTGTGACGATCAAAGAAATCGCTGCCATGGCTGGCACATCTAAGACCACGGTTTCCTTTTACCTAAATGGCAAGACCGACCGCATGAGCGACGACACGCAGGCGCGCATCCGCAAGGCCATCCACGATACCGGGTATGAGCCAAGTCCCCTCGCCCGCGGCATGAATGCCAAGAATAGCCAGATGATCGGTGTAATCATCGGCGACATCACCAACACGTTTGCAAACCAGCTGGTCAAAGGCATCGATACCGTCACCAGCAAGGAGGGCTACCGTATGCTGGTCTGCGCCTCCAATTTTGACAAGCAAGATGAGCTCGCCTACATCGATCGCCTTATCGCGTTGGGCGTCGACGGCTTTATCGTGCAGCCGACCGCCCGCTTTAAGGAAATTAGCAAATCTATCAGCGACAGCGGCAAGCCCCTCGTTTTTATCGATTCCAAGCTGTACGACTTTAGCTCCAACTGGGTCAAGACGGATAATTACGAAGCTTCGTACCGCGCCGTCGAGGCATGCATCAAAAAAGGCTATCGAAGGTTTTTGGTCGTTACCGCCACGCCGGGGCTGATTTCCAGCCGCATCGAGCGCTTTAGCGGCTTTGTCGACGCACTCGAAGCGCACGATCTTGGTTTTACGCAATTCTTGATTGAAAACGACCAGGTAGACAGCGAGAAGCTCGAAAACTTTTTGGCATCGAGCATTGACGGGACAACGCCGACGCTCATCTTTGCCCCCAACTGTTGGGCCTTGCCCGAGATCTATAAATGCTGCAAGGCCTATTACCACCTTATGCCCGATACCGTAGGCCTGCTGGGCTTTGACAACACCGAATGGGTCGGTGTCGCCTCTCCCTCGGTCTCGGTCGTGGAACAACCCGCTCGCGAAGAAGGCCAGACTGCGGCACGCATCCTGCTCGACCTAATTGCCGAAAAAGAGCAGGTCGAAACGCACCAGGTGCTCGATTGCCATACTCAGTGGAACGAAAGCACCCGCTAGCCGCATGCAAGCTATAGCGGCTCGTTTGCTGCCGCAATGAGCCGCCTTCTCACGTTGTCGCGACAAACTGAAAAACCAATTTACCTCTATTGCCCACCGAGCAATATATCCATTTAGCACGTAAAGTGATGAATTCAAAACCATCGTTGACAAAACCGGTTTACTATCAGACACTTGCACTGTCAGTCATTCCACAAAGATTGGAGCAAGATGGCCGATAAGAATTCTGACAACTTTACGTTTGGCATGGACAGCTTCCGCCTGGATGGCAAGGTCGCGCTGGTGACCGGCGCCACTTACGGTATTGGCATGGCCATCGCCGAGGCGCTCGGAGAGGCCGGCGCCAAAATCGCCTTTAACGCCCGTCACGCCGACAAGGTCGCCGAGGCCGAGAAGCACTACTG